>NZ_DKLH01000040.1:0-10534 GCF_002455685.1 Sphingobacterium sp. UBA6645 | reverse complement strand
AACTTTCGGTATGATCCATTTATTTCGTGCATTTGAAATACGCATAAACGTAAAAAGCTCCTCATTTCTGAGAAGCTTTTTGGGTAAGTAATGGGGCTCGAACCCACGACCCCTAGAACCACAATCTAGTGCTCTAACCAACTGAGCTATACCTACCGTGATTTTGTGATACAAAAGTAGAATTAATCTCTATATTCTCCAAATATATTTAGCTAAATATATGGTTTTTGATACAAATAAGCTCATTTCTAAGTAGATATTTTTTTAGCTAGTCTAATTCGAGGGTGATATAATGAAGAAAAGAATCAATTTTATCATGGATGTTGAAATTCTCATAGCCAATGTTCTATGAATATATTGATGTAGCCAAGATAGGGGCGTTGAATGTAAGATGTAAACCAACGTTTATTAAATATTTGATAGCTGAGCTCTTTCTTTACATAATTATTGTAACATGCTTATTGCCTGATTTTTTAATTTGAAAATATTATGTTTCACATTAAAAGCCCCTTCACATATCGATAATTAATTGATTTTCATTGGTAAGCATCTTTTCGAATTTTAATTATTGAAGTATAATTTGAAAAATTAGTTTATATTTGATAGAGTTGTTTTAGGCTAGTAATCAATAGTTTGTAATCTTAAATGTATGAAGATGATTTCTAAAAATATATTGGTTGATTCGGCATTAATTGGTACTATACATTTCTACGCCTATGTTTTTAATAATTACGACGGCCATATAGGCTTCGGATTATTTACGAACGATGGACCTAAGCCAATCGTTTACTTTCTACGAAGTAAAACCTCTCGAACCACACTGCATTTTGATGATGAAATTATCTTTTGGTTATGCGATCAGAGTGAATTTAGTACGCAAGAGCGGAGGCATTTGTTTAAAGAGTTTCTAGACTTTGCCATCCGAATGGAACGAAAGGCTTCAGAGATGATCTTCAAGGGCGTGAAAATGACGACACTTTCTGATTCTCGTGAAATTATTAAATACAAACGCCTATACATTCATTATCAACGCCCATCCATTTCACCGACTGTCCGCCTAAGTATGGAAAACTAACTTTCCATCTCTTCTAACACCAATTTCAATATTTTTACAGCCTGTTCCATTTCTTCCATATCGAGATTGCCGAATCCTATTCGTGTTCCTGTTGTTTTGCTCGATTGATAGAGTAGGGTCTTTGGTAAGAAAAGGTGCTTAGCGGCACAGCGTTTTGCTAGTTCATAGAGGTTTATTGCTTTCCTCCAATTCAACCAAAATGCTAATCCTCCCTTTGGGGTTGTAAACTGTACCCTTTCGCCTAGATGTTCAGAAAGCAAGTATCCGAAGTGATCCCTACGCTCTTTGTAAACCTTTATAGACTTCTTTAGGTGCCGATCAACAACTCCTTCTTGTATCAATTCGCCTAATGCTTGTTCCATCAATATGTCGCCTTGTCGATCGATGATGCCCAAGTGCTTCCGCATCTCCTGCATGATGTTTCTTGGTGCAACGATAAAGCCTGTTCTAAAGCCCGGTGCTAACGATTTACCAAATGAACCTACGTAGATTACCATACCGTTTTGATCGTTACTGGCGAGCGGTAAGATAGGTTGCTTCTCGTAGTGAAAGTCATAATCGTAGTCGTCCTCAACGATAATAAAGCCATATTGGTTGGCAAGCTGTAGCAAATCCATTCGTCTTTGCGCGGATAAGGGTACCGTAGTAGGATAATGTTGTTGTGGAGTGACATAGACCATCCGTATCGGCTCTTGCTCACATAGCTTTCGTAGCGCGTTAGTGTCTATTCCATCTTCGTCTACTGGAATGGTCTTGATTCTGTTGCCGGCTTTTTGGAAAATCATGTTAGCTGAAAAATAACCTAGTTCCGCTACGACAACGGTGTCTGATGGCTCGAGGATAATTTCCGCAATAATAAACAAACTCATTTCCATACTTCGTGTGATCAGCAAGTTGTCTTTACTGATTGCCAATCCTCGCGAATGTTGAAGATACATTGTCAGCTGCTCTTTGAAATATTCTGAACCGTCATGGTTATAATATCCCATTTTTCTGCGGTTAACCTTGCGCTTAAGGTTTGCCGAGTAAATCCTAGAGAGATCATCAAGCTGTGTTAAACGTATATCTGGCGTGCCGTCATTGAAACTCAGCTCGTAGTTGTTCTTCTCAAAAGGATTGTCTAAGAGGAAAGACTTCCGGAACCGATAGCCTGTGGTTTTCGGATAGCTATATTCTCTTTCTGTCGAAGGATTTAAAAGCGGTAACTCTGATGATATGAAAGTGCCTTTATTGGCTATTATTTCTACCCATCCTTGGGCGAAGAGTTCCTCATAGGCGGCCGTAATCGTGTTTCTGTGTACATCCAATAACTCACTTAACTGTCGGGTTCCCAGGAGTTTCGCTCCAGCTCGCAAATGTCCACGTACAATTGCTTGGATGAATTGTTGCGCTATTTGAAGGTATACATGTTGGGAATTCGACTTGTCTATTTGGATAATACTACGATAGGGTATGTTGTCCGGACTACTCATGATATCAAAACTGGTAGGGTTTAACCTGCCGGCAAGGTAATACATTTGCTGGAAATAGAGAAATATGAAGATAATAATCAATCGTATCGTTAGTGATGATATTCTCCACGCGAAATGGCTCAATACCCTCTCTTTTATGGAAAATGCAGGGGCGCGTAAAATCTCAGCCTGTGAAAATCGTTTTATGACCAATCTGATGCAACTGAAACATGCAGCTGAAGAGCATCGACATGCATATTACCTTAAAAAGCAGCTTTCAAAACTTGATATTACTGGTTTTCAATATTATTCCCCGAATACATTATTGGCCGCGAACCATACCTTACATTATTTGCATGCGCTGGATATACAAGTATGTCGTTATTTGAAGAATCACTTCCAACTTGACTCGAATGCATTGAAATACGCAGCATATCTTTTTGTTACCTATGCTATTGAAGTTCGAGCGGATGAGCTCTATCCAATCTATCAGGAAGCATTAACCAAACACTTATCTAAAGTGATGGTCAAATCAATTATTCTTGAGGAAGAAGGGCATTTGGAAGAAATGGTTGCTTCCTTAAAGGAATTTGATGAGCGATGGGAAATGCACGCTACAGCGGTCTTAGCTTTAGAGAAGGAACTGTTTGAACATTGGTTTTCAGCAATTGCATTAGAGATTGAGAAGGCATATGGCCACATTGGCGAAGTGGGAAACTAATCTTAATGACCGCGCCTCCTATGGTCTTTTAAGAAAGCTACCCATCGAAAAGCAGATGGTTGATTTCGCTTCCAACGATTACCTTGGTTTAGCGAGAAATGCAGTGTTTCAGCAATCCCTATTGGAATTAGCAATGAATGACCCTGCTTTAATGACCGGTAGCACTGGGTCTAGGCTCATAACTGGTAACTCTCTTCTACAAGAGGGGGTGGAAGCCTTCCTGTCGGAACGTTATGCTGTCGAAGCCGCATTGCTATTCCCTTCAGGCTATACAGCTAATTTATCAATACTAAGTGCATTACCTCAGCGCGGCGATACGCTGATTGTAGATGAGTTGATACATCGCTCTGTTCATGATGGTTGTTTGATGAATCAAGCCAATAAATGGAAGTTCCGCCATCAGGATTTAAATCATCTTGAAGAATTATTGAAGCGTGCAAAGGACCAGAGCTGGGTAGTTGTTGAATCGGTCTATTCGATGGATGGAGATATCGCGCGCTTAAAAGAGTTAGCTGAACTGGCGATGGCTTATGATGCTCATCTCATCGTGGATGAAGCACATGCTGTCGGAGTGTTTGGAGATGGCTTGGTTCAAGAGTATGGCTTGCAATCTCAAGTCTTTGCAACGGTTGTTACTTATGGAAAAGCTATGGGATTACATGGTGCCGCTATTTTAGGGTCGGAGACGTTGAAAAGCTACCTAATTAACTATGCATCCCCATTTATCTATAGTACTGCCATGCCAGATCTGATGGCTTTGAGCATACAAGCAGGCTATGAATTCTTAGATCGAAATACGCACTTAAGGCAGAAGCTTCAAGATCGCATCGCTTGCTTTGAATCAGAGATGTTTAATAAATATTCAAAATCATTACTAACTCCCATTCAGCCTGTTATTATAGCTGATCTGAATAAATTAAAGAACCTAAGTAAGGAGATTAAAGAGCATGGTTTCCATGTTTATGCGGTGCTTCCACCTACCGTGCCGGAAGGAACAGGGCGCTTTCGGATTTCAATTCATCAATATAACACTCAGGAGGAAACCAAACAACTTGTCCAGCTTATCAAATCAAATATTGAATGAAGAAACAAGTCTTTGTATCAGGAATAGGAACGGGAATAGGGAAGACGTTCTGCTCAGCCATGCTTGTCAAACTTTGGCAAGCCGATTATTGGAAGCCAATACAGTCTGGCGATTTAGACATGACAGACAGCAGGACCATACGCTCGCTAGTAGATAATGATATCACAATATTCCCCGAACGCTATCGACTAAAGACAGCAGCCTCACCTCATGAGTCTGCTCAGATCGATGGAGTCGAAATTTCATTAAATGATTTCCAACTCCCATATACCCAGAATAGTCTAGTTGTTGAAGGGGCAGGAGGACTATATGTTCCTATTAATGAGGACGAATTCATAATCGACTTAATAGAACACTTGAAATTACCTGCGGTATTAGTGATTCAAGATTATTTAGGTTGTATTAATCACAGTGTACTTTCTATAAGAGCGTTGGAGTCGAAAAATATTACCATAGACACCGTGGTCTTCAATGGTCCATTTTCTACTGCTACAGAACGAATTATCCGTAGGCACATCCCTGCCGAAGTAGCTTGCATCAATATACCTTGGTTCCATAAATAGAAAATCTTAAACAAGAACACAATACATCAATTCAGAATGAAACAAGAAAATGCATTACGTCATAATTGGACGAAAGAAGAGCTATTAGCTATTTACAACAAACCACTGATGGAGCTAGTCTATGAAGCCGCATCAGTTCATAGGCAATGGCATAATCCGCAAGAAATACAAATCTCAACCTTGCTATCTGTAAAAACTGGAGGCTGTCCCGAAGACTGCTCGTACTGCGGACAGGCGGCGCGCTATCATACGGACATCAAAGTACAAGCTTTACTGCCAACGGAGACCGTTCTAGCACATGCGAAAAAAGCAAAAGATAGCGGTTCCTCACGCTTTTGTATGGCTGCAGCATGGCGAGAAGTGCGCGACAACCGTGACTTCGATCGGATCATAGAGATGGTAAAAGGAGTAAATGAATTAGGACTAGAGGTATGCTGTACACTGGGTATGCTCAGTGAAAGTCAGGCTCAACGCTTGCAAGAAGCAGGACTATACGCTTATAACCATAACTTGGATACCTCAGAGGAATTTTACGATGAAATTATTTCTACGCGTAAGTTTGATAATCGAATTGAGACGATTAAGAATGTGCGGAAGGCCGGTATCACGGTTTGTTCGGGCGGTATCATCGGATTGGGCGAGAAGCCTGCGGATCGTATCTCTATGCTTCGGAGCCTCGCAAATATGGAAAAACACCCGGAATCAGTCCCTATCAATGCGTTAGCAAGAGTGGCTGGAACACCGTTAGAACATCTTCCAAAGATTGATATCTGGGAAATGGTTCGCATGATTGCCACTGCCCGCATGGTGTTGCCATCTTCTATGGTCCGTTTGAGTGCTGGAAGGATCGAGATGTCGGAAGTCGAGCAAGCATGGTGCTTTATGGCAGGAGCTAACTCCATTTTTATCGGCGAACGCCAAACGCTATTGGTAACTCCGAACCCTGGAGTAGACGAGGATATGGAAATGTTAAAAAATCTAGGACTGAAACCCATGCAGAAGGAGGTTAAGGAAACATGTTCAATGAGTTAATAACACGAGACCGTGCGGTTAATTGGCATCCCTATAGCCAAATGAAAACCAGCCAACATATTCCTATACTCTCCGGAAAAGGAACTCGTCTCTATGACGCCAATGGAAACAGCTATATAGACGCTGTTTCCTCCTGGTGGGTGACCTTACATGGTCATTCGCACCCATATATTGCTCAGAAGGTTTTCGAGCAGCTACAGCGTCTAGAACAGGTTATTTTTGCAGGCTTTACTCATGAGCCTGCTATCGAGCTATCAGAGCGTCTGCTGGCCTTGTTGCCCCCAAACCAACGAAAGATGTTTTATTCCGACAATGGTTCGACCGCTGTAGAAGTCGCACTCAAGATGTGCATTCAATATGCGTATCAACAAGGGAAAAAGAAGAGTAAAATACTTGCCTTTAAGAATGGTTATCATGGTGATACCTTTGGTGCTATGTCTGTCAGCGAGCGGGGTCTGTGGACTGCGCCTTTTCAGGATTTGCTCTTTGAGGTGATATTCATTGATGCTCCCCATTCATCCAACCTGGAGGAAGCTTTCAAAACAATTGATCTGCACGCTCAGGATTTCGCTTGTTTCATCTATGAGCCTTTGGTGCAAGGCGCCGGGGGGATGTTAATGCATCAAGCGGCTGATCTTTCTGCATTGATGTCTTACTGCAAATCCAAAGGAATTCTACTGATTCAGGACGAGGTATTCGTCGGATTCGGGCGAACAGGAACTTTATTTGCTGCCGACCAATTAACTGAAAGTCCAGATATTATGTGTTTTTCCAAAGGGTTAACCGGAGGTACTATGCCGATGGGAATCACAAGCTGTACCGAGGAGCTGTATGAAGCATTCTATTCGGACGAAAAGATGAAAGCTTTCTTTCATGGACATTCTTTTACAGCCAGTCCAATCGCCTGTGCCGCGTCATTGGCAAGTCTGGATTTACTTCTTCAACAAGATACGTTGGAAGCCATAAAACGTATTGTCCGTCTACATCAAGATTTTACGGCGGAGCTCCAAACATTTGATGTCGTTCAAAACGTTCGTCAATGTGGAACCATATTGGCGTTTGACTGGAATATAGGGGAGAACTCCTACTTCAACCATATACAGGAGCGACTATATAATGCCTTCCTCGCCGAGGGGGTCATTCTGCGACCTTTAGGAAATACGGTGTATATCGTGCCACCATACTGCATCTCGGAGCATGAAATGCTGGAGGTTTACCGAGCCATTAAGAAAGTCGCAAATAGCATGTTCTAAGGCATTAAATGGTATTTTTTACCATCCCAGCTATAGCGCTCTTCAGATTTCTTGATGTTAAACTCTAGCTCTTCCTTTGTATCGTCGATTACTTCTCCTTCTTCCATCTTTTTAATAATGAGTTGGTTTCCCTTTTTGTGTTTCTTTGGGAATTCCAACTCTTCGGAATAGTAATAGACTCCGGCATCTGATACCGACGAGATCTTAGGGAGGACATTTAGGTCCATTCCATCCCAAGCAAACCCATAGGTTGTCGTCGGGATGCCACAAGCCTCTCCAGAAAAGGTCACGTTATAAATTAGTTTGCTGTCCTTAAGGTTTTCGCTGTCAATTAATTCCGAAGTCGTGTAAGATTGTTCGCCACGATAATTTGCAAAGCTACTTTTAGCAATTAGTTGTTGATTCTTATCAAATACTTTGGCCTCGACCCAATCGTAGTTTTCTTCGTTATTATGCCAAGCAATGCCATATAGGAAAGTGTTTCCGGTAGCAGGATCGACTTTTTTATCTAAACTGACTAATCCAACCCAAATATATCCGGTCTTCTGCTGATTGTTAACCTCGTACGCTATTTTATACCATGGCAGGTACATGCCGCGTAGCTGCATCGCATTGTAGCCGCCATTCTCCAAGAACCTGATTGGAGTACCCATAGGGATGGAATCGACCAACGCACTTTTCGTGGAGGGCATTTTACGAACATAGGCCATATTTGCAAAGATGGCTGCCTCTTTCTCCGTGTTGACATACCAAAGGTTGTAGTCGTCAGCTACCACAAACGCTGTGGGCACTTCTTCCTGTGCAAACGTGAATTGCGATTGAAAACACAGGAAGCTAATCAAGAATAGCGATGCTAGCAGGCGATAGGAAGGGATGTATTTTAAATTCATTTAATAACCTAATTGATAGGTAAAGATAAATGATTTAAACTAGACAATATATCCCTGAATACCGTGGAATTTAACCTCTATGCCTTCGTTGCCGATAAGGCATACAGCATAGGGATTTTATTGTCCAAGTGTTTGATTCGAAACTTTTTAGGTTCTACTTCCACCGTATGTCGGAAGCAATTGTAAGGCGAATAGTCATATTCCTGAAACGAGTCCAAGCGTAAGCCTTGACCGAGCAGTGCAGTCATCACTTCGCCAAGAGAATGGTTCCAGGAGATACTATTGTTGCTGATATCAGCTTCCCGATCAGCATATGTACCGTCGCTTATCTCTTCAACCGGACCGGCATTAAAATAATTATAGCCGACTTTTTGAAAATCATAGTCGAACATCCATACGACGGGATGAAATTCTACAAAAACTAGTCGCCCACCGGGTTTCAATACCCGTCGGATTACAGCGGCCCAAGCATCCAGGTCAGGAAGCCAACCAATCGTACCATAGCTGGTAAATACAATATCAAACTGTTCATTCAATTCATCGGGTGTACTGTACACATCCGTGCAGATGAACGTAGCGTCAACCTCGAGCTGCTCTGCTAATTGATTCGCGGCATCAATAGCCTTATCGGAAAGGTCTATACCTGTAACGGATGCACCCATTCGTGCTAAGGATAACGTGTCCTGCCCGAAATGACATTGCAGATGAAGTATTTTTTTACCCTTTACCTCACCAAACAACTCCAGTTCAATAGGGTTTAATGAACTGTTCCCGGCAAGGAAGCCTTCCATGTCATAAAAGTCAGAAGAAAGGTGGGTAGCCACTGCATCATTCCAAAGTGTTTTATTTATTTCCTTATAGTTTCCTTCGCTAGTCATCTTATTTTAGTCTGAGGTGTCTGCTGTCTTCTTCTCCTGTGCTACTTCCTTATCTTCCGCTGTAGCTTCCAACTGGTTATCTTCTTGCTGATCTTCGTTTTGCGGAGCATACTGAAGGTGAACAAATATAGGATAATGATCCGAATTAAAATTATCCAGTTTTCTTAGGGAGATAAGCCTGAAGTGAGCAGAGATAAAGGCGTGGTCAAGAGGAAATTGCATTAGTGGATGTTTCGCGTGGAATGTATTGTAGAATCCTCTCCCTCTTCGCGGATCCAGCAACTTGCTCATCTTCAAAAACAAATCTGTTGTATAGCTCCATGCCACGTCATTTAAATCACCTATTACAATCACCGGTAGCTCGCAATTCTTCGCCCGTTCGGCTACCAAAAGCAGTTCCTTATCGCGTTCAGTAGAGCGTGGATTTTCATTCGGCACAGGCGGAGTAGGGTGTACCGCATAAACCTGTACTAACTGCCCGCTCGGCAACTCTATTTTAGTGTGAATAGATGGTATTTCTTCTTCTACCAAATACTCAACCTTGCTGTCTTTCAGAGGATATTTTGAAAACATGAGCATGCCGTAGGTATTATCAATAGGAACCTTGATCTGGTGTGGGTAATCCTGATCCAGTACTTCGGTTTTCTTCGCCCATTGATGATCCGTTTCAAGAAGTAAAACTAAGTCTGCATTGTTACTTTTTACCACTTGAATGCATCCCTGATAGTTATCGTTGTCCTCGTAAACATTCGAAATCATCACGGCGAGGCTATTGTCTTCATCCGTTTCTTTTGTTCCTAAAACTTGTTTCTTCGCTAATGGAGTAAACGGTAAGATTTGGAACAGAAGGCATATAGCGGTAATCGCGATAGCGACCGCCATAAAGTTAAGCCAGATTCCAGCAGGGAAAGCAAAAAGAAAATACAGCAGCAACCAAAGAATGGCGAGTGCCAGTTTCTGAATTCGAGGGTACTCGAACACCCGAAAAGTCCAAAAGTCCTGTCGGATAAGAGGTAGAATAGAAAAAATAAGAGTTAAAGACCCTAAAATATATAGTGTAATTTCCATTTAATATATGTGTGTGCATTAAAGGTAGACAAATGTGATACCATTTAATCTACTTTTTTCTAATAATACGTCATTTTGCCGTCAATGGTTTTCGGATTTTCATAGGCTTACTTTAATATTTGGTATATTTAATACATACACTAAATTATAATCGAATATGGCCTTACAAAATAAAAGATCTTATGACACCCTGAGTGAAGCAGTAAATGATTTGCAAGCGATCGGATATACCGAAGACTTCCTAATCCGCGAGGATGGAGAATGTTTGTACTGTGCCCAGAATGCGATGGAATTATCACCCGAAGAATTCGTGATCGATGGCATATACCGATTCGAAGGAATGACCGACCCCGCCGATGAGAGTATTTTGTTTGCAATCTCTTCCCGAGATAACCTCATTAGAGGATTGGTTATCAATAGTTTTGGCGCGGACTTCAGCTATCGATCTTCAAAACTGGTAGAGGAACTATATAGAAGATCGAGAGAGGTGCGATAGGATAGTAGTTAGTAATGCGAATT
>NZ_DKLH01000035.1:0-7803 GCF_002455685.1 Sphingobacterium sp. UBA6645 | reverse complement strand
CCCTATCTTCCTACTCGATTTAAAGAATCGACTTTTAAAGCCCCTCAAAAAATCCGACCCCTGTTGGAAACTTGAAAGTTTTCATCGCAATCCTTTTACTAAAACCCAAATACCTAAAAAATATTTCTACCCCACTTGGGGGATTCTGCAAAAATTCCGCTCTATATTCTAAAGCGGCCCGCGCCGCCAACCAAAATCTTAAACCAACAACACAAGCATAAAAACGAAAGGAGGTAAACTACAGAGATTATTTTACGAAAAAGCTGTTATGTCGTAGCAAGACAGCAACCCATTTTTGATTACCTAACTATGAAAACAAACGCTTAAAAATTATGAAAATCTCATGGAATGAAAAACCTATTCGGTCTTTCTTTAAAATCCTCATGATAATGAAATTTCTATTTTTCATTTCTGCTTTTACATTGCTCTATGCAAACAATGTTCTGAGCCAGCAGATAAATTTCAAAATGAAAAACGCCAGTATAGACCAAGTACTTCTAAAGATCAGTCAAGAAGTAAAACACGACTTAGTCTATGACTCCAAGATATTTACTGGTCAAAAGAAAGTTGATGTTGACTTTAAAAACATCAGCGTGAACCAAGCTTTAACGCAGCTATTTTCAGAGACGCCTTATGTTTTTGAACTTAATAAAAACGTCATCGTCGTGCGTAAAGCACCAACCAAGACGGAGCGAGCAGTTAGCAGCTCTTCCTATCAACAAAGAATTGTCGGCACAGTAAAAGATGAAGCCGGCAATCCATTACCGGCAGTAACGATAAAAGCGACGAACAGTACTACTGCAACCACGAGCGATGCGGATGGTAATTATGAGATAAACGTACCGGCTGGTACGCAAAGTCTTAGTTTTTCCTTGCTTGGCTATGGAGATCGACAGATCGAAATCAACTCCAGCACGCGCATCGATGTTACCATGACCGCATCTGTTAGCGATATTGATGAGGTAGTCGTAGTCGGCTACGGGACGCAAAAGAAAGTAAATCTGACTGGATCGGTAGCACAAGTTTCCAGTAAAGATCTTTTGAAGCGAAATGCTTCGAATACATCTATTGCCTTACAAGGATTGATTCCAGGCGTCTCTGTTTCGACGACTTCCGGTAGACCCGGTTATGACGGCGCAGGAATAAAAATACGCGGTACAGGCTCGCTGAACTCTGAAAATGGCCCTTTAGTATTAATTGATGGTGTAGAGGGCTACATGAATTACTTAGATCCGAATAGTATCGAGAGTATTACGGTGCTTAAAGACGCCGCTTCGGCGTCGATCTATGGTTCCAGAGCATCTAATGGTGTCATATTAGTAACCACAAAACGAGGAAGCGAAAATGCTTTAAGCATCAACTACAGCGGATTTGTAGGGACTAATATGCCGACCAATTTTCCAGATCCGGTAAGCGCTATCGAATATATGGAAGCAATTAACGTCGCGCGCAAAAACAATAACCAAACGCCACAATACAGCGATGATATCATCAATACCTATAAAACGCAAGGTGCTGATAACTTCAATCTTTATGACAGCAATTGGAAGGATCTGCTCGTTAGCAATAATGCACTAACACATAATAACTCCTTGAGTTTTTCTGGCGGATCGAAACGCATACGTACCTTCGCCAACTTTGCGCATTACTCACAAGATGGTAATATCCCCAACAATAAATACACCCGTTCTACCTTAAAGTTGAACAACGACTTTACAATGACTTCTTGGTTGCGCGGAGGGATAGATTTGAATATTCGTCAGTCTAAGGTGACTGCACCGGCGGGTGATACGCCCGAAGCATTATTCAATAAGGTGACTACCTTTGTTCCAGTTTTCTCTGCCATCAACTCTGACGGCACCTGGGGTTATGGTCAGAATGGCGACAACCCCATTGCTTCTGCTGAGGTTTCAGGAGTATCAACCACCACCACACCAGAACTTGCTATCAAAGGGTTCTTGTCACTAACCCCTTTGGAGGGGATGGAAATTTATACAAACTACAGTCAAAACAGACTCGAAAATAAGGCCGATCAATTCCTAAAACCTTATGACACCTACGAAACTGGAGTGTATAAAGTGACCTATCCTACCACCGGAAACGATAAATCCGAAAGCTGGAACCAGACTATTATCAACCAGTTCAATTTACAGGCATCCTATGAAAAAAATTTAGGCTCGCACTACTTCAAAGTATTGGGCGGTATGCAAACCGAAGAATTGCTAGGACGCTCTTTTGCTGCGGGTAGAAAATTCTTTAAATACGATGGCTTCGAAGATCTAAACAATGGCGATGTGCTTTCTGCAACAAACTCCGGATCGCACTACGAATGGGCCATGCTATCCTACTATGGCCGTTTGAATTACAACTACTTAGAGCGTTATCTTTTAGAGGTAAACAGCCGCTTTGACGCCTCAACGCGTTTTAAAGGTAAAAATCAATGGGGATACTTCCCATCGGTATCCGCCGGCTGGCGCATTTCCGAAGAACCGTTCTTTCAGAATATTAAGAACAGCATCAACGACTTAAAACTTCGCGGATCTTACGGAACATTGGGCAACCAGGCAATTGGCGGCTATTATCCATATGCGGCAGCGATCTACGCTGGCCATGGCTATTGGTTTGATTATAATCAAGGTACAGGTGTTGCACAAACAGAGGTAGCTAATGAGAACATCTCCTGGGAGAAATCACGTCAACTGAACGTAGGTTTAGATGCTCAATTATTGAATTCTAGACTCGGACTTACCGTCGACGTATTTCGTCGCAAAACCTACGACATGTTGCAACGCTTCCCCATTCCAGGTTTTATTGGGCTAACACCACCATGGGAAAACCGAGGCGATATAGAAAATAAAGGATGGGAAGTATCCGCCACTTGGAAAGACCAAGTCAACGACTTTAATTATGCCATTACTGCTAACCTTTCCGATATCAGAAATAAGGTCCTAAATTTATACGGAAATGAGTATATCAATACTTCCACTATAACGAAAGAAGGGGAAGCACTTAATTCCTACTACGGGTATGTTTCTAACGGACTCTTCCAAACACAAGAAGAAATAGATAACGCTGCTGTATATGGTACGAAAGCAAATACAAAACCTGGATATGTTCGTTATGTCGATTTGAGCGGTCCGGACGGCGTTCCTGACCGAATCATAGATAATCATGACCGCACCGTATTAGGTTCCAATATGCCGCGATATGAATACAGTTTAAACTTATCCGCTGAATGGAAGGGCTTCGACCTAACGTTGTTTTTTCAGGGTATTGGTAAAAAAGATCTGTTATATGAAGGCTACGGTGTTCGTCCATTCCTTGTCGGACGATCCATGTTCAAATATCAACTTGATTATTGGTCCGAAGAGAACCCTGGCGCGCAATTTCCAATACTTCTTATTGACGGATCGAATAATAACCCTAACAACATTCCGTCAGACTTTTGGATGAAAAGCGGTGCATTTGTCCGTCTAAAAAATCTAACTTTTGGCTATACCCTCCCAAAAGCTTGGACAGAACGGATGCAAACCAAACAATTCCGTGTTTATTTCAATGCACAGAATCTATTGACTTTTTCAAATGCATATGAAGGATATGATCCAGAAAATGCAGTATCAAGCGGTAGCTTCTATCCGCTCATGAAGACTTTCACATTCGGATTAAATGTAAATTTTTAAGCTAGGCATCATGAATAAGTTAAAAATATCAAACTATATATTAGGCGTATTATTAATATCGTCTACACTCTCCTGTAAAGACTTTCTAGACCGCGAACCAACCAGCTACTCATCTAGTGGATTTTACCAATCAGAGGCTGCAGTAGAAGACGGAGTCTCAGGCGTCTATGCCTCATTAAACATTAACTTGGCCTTCAATTTACCGTTTAACATTATGTTAGACCATTGGACCGGCTTTGCATTCGAGCGTGCCGAAAACACGACAATTGGGGCTGGTGGGTCGTTAAACCCGGATAACGCTTCAGTGTCACAGTGGTGGACAGCTTCTTTCAATACGGTTTCGCGAGCAAATGCAGTACTTGTCGGCGCAGAACCCTACCTTGATAAGTTAGAAGGAAAATCCAAACAGTATTTAGCAGAGGCGCGGGTACTTCGTGCGTTCGCATATTGCAATTTAGTGACAGCTTTCGGAAAGGTGCCTTTATTCGAAAAGCCTGTAAGTCAGGAAGACTATAATGTGGAGCGAACCAATGAAGATGTTATTGTCGATTTTCTGTTAGCAGACTTAGATGCTTGTCTCAACGATCTACCATGGATAGCAGAAAACCGTGGGCGTGTGGATCGTGCAGTCGCATATGGAATAAAAGCACGCTTAGCACTATTAGCGGGGAGTTTAAACTTTGGTGGAAAGGGTCCTGCATATTACAAGATTGCGGCAGAATCGGCACAAGCCGTTATCGGGCAAAGACAGTTAGCAGCTAATTTTGAAGATCTATTTAACAAAGCAGGACAACAAAAAGCCGACGTAAGAAATGAGTCCCTTTTTGAAATTATTTATTCTGATAAAGGAATCAAGAAAACACATATGATTGGCTTTGGTCAGGTTTCCAGAAATTACGGACAGACGGGTAGACATCCTTCACAGATACTTGCGGATACTTATGAGTGTAAAGATGGTTTACGAATCGACGAATCACCGTTATATGATCCTAAAAAACCATGGGCAAATCGAGACCCTCGATTCCGTTACACCCTTTGGATGCATAAAGATACTGTTGAAGGAAATACAAACGGTACTGAAACAGGACGAGTTAAAATGATTTTGGATGTCTATCAACCGACTACCCAAATATTCAATTTCGCAACACAAACGTGGAATTCGGGTGTTAATGCCGATATAAATTCCGGAGCTGCATGGACGAGCTTCGCGAATGCTGGAGTTGGATATATGTGGAAAAAATACAGTAATGAGAAGGTTGAATCGATCGGTGCTCAGACCTGTAATTCCATCATCATGCGCTATCCAGAAATCTTGCTCACTTACGCAGAAGCCAAAATAGAGTTGAATGAACTTGACGGATCGGTTTACGACGCCATCAATCAGGTTCGTAATCGTTCTAAAATGCCTAATGTTTCTGCCGATCGTATCGGTAACCAGCAAAAAATGCGTCAGCTGGTACGTCGCGAACGTAAAGTAGAATTTGCGCTCGAAGGTTTGCATTTCTCGGATATGCGTAGATGGAAAATCGGCGACTTGGAAAATGAAGGACCATCATATGGCTACCCTCTTCCCACTCGCGCAGCAAATGGAAGCGTTCTTCAAGAAGGTTATGATTTGGTTACCCCAGACATGGTGCCTAACTTTAAGAAAACAGCGCGTCATGACCTAAACGATATTGCTAATTACGATGCCTATAAATCAAAACTTAAAGTTAGAGACCTGAACCGTTTTTGGGATGATAAATTTTACCTTTTCCCAATTCCGCAACGCGAGCTTGACTTGGCGCCTGCACTGGGACAAAACGACGGTTACTAAATTCAATTACGACAAAGAAACATGAAGAGAAGAAATTTTTTACAATTAGCTGCCCTGACGGGGCTGGGCAGCTTAAATCTACCAATTGTATCCGCAGGAAGTTTGGAAAGCCAGACCAGAGCAAAAACTTAC
Source organism: Sphingobacterium sp. UBA6645 (assembly GCF_002455685.1). NCBI lineage: Bacteria > Pseudomonadati > Bacteroidota > Sphingobacteriia > Sphingobacteriales > Sphingobacteriaceae > Sphingobacterium > Sphingobacterium sp. UBA6645. The sequence goes on along the minus strand of NZ_DKLH01000035.1, from coordinate 2,175 downwards.
GACGGATCTGATGAAATAAAGACCGACGTTTGCATTATCGGCGGCGGTCTGGGCGGATGTGCCGCAGCGTTAGCTGTCTGCAGAAACGGCCTTCGTGCGATCATGACCGAGGAGACCGACTGGATTGGTGGACAGATCTCGCAACAAGGGGTTCCACCAGACGAGCACCAATGGATAGAAACACATGGCGCACCTAGCTCCTACCGTGATTACAGAACTCGCGTTCGCGATTTCTATCGCCGTAACTATCCTCTAACTCCGGAAGCAAGAAACAAGATCAACTTAAATCCAGGAAATGGGTCGGTATCCCGAATTTGCCATGAGCCCCATGTTTCCGTGGCTGTGCTGTACGAAATGCTATTGCCTTACCTCAGCAACGGACAGCTGCAGATATTCTTAGGATTCAAAGCTAATACAGCTCAAATTCAAGGCGACGATGTGAAGAGCATTGCTATTCGTTCCATTGATGAAGATAAGACCATCAACGTCTTGGCAAAAAACTTTATCGATGCTACGGAATGTGGCGACTTACTGCCGATTACCAAGACGGAATATGTCACCGGAACGGAATCAAAGAAAGAAACCAAAGAGCTACACGCTTCGGAAACCAAAAGACCACAGAACCATCAGGCCTTTACCGTTTGTTTCGCGATGGACTATCAAGACGGCATTGACAACACAATCGACAAGCCTACGGATTACGATCGATGGAAAAATTATGTCCCTAAACTGAATCCAGCATGGTCGGGAAAACTACTAGATCTATCCTACTCCAATCCGCGCGACCTCAAGCCGAAGCGCTTGGGTTTTGATCCTCGCGGTATTGATACGCCAGGTATGTTGAACTTATTCAACTACCGCCGATTGATCCACAAGGACAATTTTACGCCTGGTTTTTACGATGGCGATATCACCATTGTGAACTGGCCACAGAATGATTACATGATGGGCAATCTGATCGACGTATCCGAAGCGGACTTCAAAAAGACAGTGGAAGATGCGAAAAACCTGAGCCGCTCCCTTTTTTACTGGCTACAGACAGAGGCACCACGTGCTGATGGCGGCATGGGCTGGAAAGGGCTACGCCTGCGCGGTGATGTGATGGGCACCGTTGATGGCATGGCAAAATATCCTTATATACGCGAATCTCGGCGAATCAAGGCACAGTTTACGGTAGTGGAAGAGCATGTAGGTGCTGAAAATAGAAAGATGGTAGCCGGCGAAAAAGAAGGGCAGAAAGCCTTTCAGTTCTACGATTCTGTAGGCGTAGGCTATTACCATATCGATCTACACCCCAGCAATCAAGGCGACAACTATATAGACTTCGGATCCCTACCGTTCCAGATTCCACTCGGCGCCCTATTACCGCAACGCGTAAACAACCTGTTCCCTGCCAACAAAAACATCGGAACAACACATATCACCAACGGATGTTATCGCTTGCACCCCGTAGAATGGAGCATCGGCGAAGCCGTAGGCCTATTGATTGCTTACAGCACTAAAAACAATGTGCATCCAAAACAAGTCAGAAGCAATAAAAACAACCTTAGCGCCTTCCAGAGCTTTATTCAACAACAGGGAATTGAGACGGCATGGAGGATTTAGATATTAGATGTAAGACATTAGATTTTAGACCTGCAGCAATGCAGGTTTTTTTGTGTTTAGGGGGTGTTTTGTTTGAAAAAAAGAATTTAGGAGAGTTGGTCTTTGAACCAGGAAAGGAAGGATACAAGGATGAACAGGATAGTGGTCTTTGAACCAGGAAAGGAAGGATACAAGGATAAACAGGATCATGTAGAAAGGATAAAAGTGCATTTTTCATAGGAGACGTTTAGTGAAACGTCTCTACGCATTGGCGCCCAATTGGCTCCTATATAATTTTGAACTATTTAGGCGGTAATCATGATGAACCGCGTACTACAGAAACGTATGATATCAATACCGTAAATGTGCATACCAATATGCAACGCTATACCCGATCCTGTCATCCTTTCTTTCCTGGTTCAAAGACGAATTATCCTGACAATCCTAGCATCCTTCCTTTCCTGGTTCAAGACAAAACAGCCTGCAGTTCTAAAATCTTACATCTAATGTCTAATATCTAAGACTAATAGCCACCCTAGGTCTAAATACTAACTACTAAATACTAAGTACTACCCCATTCAGACCCCCATC
>NZ_DKLH01000051.1:0-91543 GCF_002455685.1 Sphingobacterium sp. UBA6645 | reverse complement strand
AAAACTCAAAGCTTTCAGGAGTGTCTTCCGTGGCGTAAGGGACACAACATTCTTCCTGTACAGAGTGATGAAATTGTATGCTTAAAAATCTATTCCCCCCAAACTTTCGGTATGATCCCTAAATCAACTTGCCAGTACGCTAGATGAAGCATACTATATGCGGATGATTTATTCATACATGAACGACTAGGCCGAAATCAACGATTTTCTGATAATGAAAGGAATAAAAAAAAGCATCAATTTCTTGATGCTTTTTTGTGGAGGCTACTGGATTCGAACCAGTGACCCTCTGCTTGTAAGGCAGATGCTCTGAACCAGCTGAGCTAAGCCTCCTTTTTATTTTGGTGGAGAATACTGGATTCGAACCAGTGACCCTCTGCTTGTAAGGCAGATGCTCTGAACCAGCTGAGCTAATTCTCCTTTTCCGTCTTGCGGTGTGCAAATATAGGTCTAAAAATTGATTTGCAAAATTATTTCAGAAGATTTTTATTAAAAAATCAGCAATTTATTCAAACCCAAATAGATAAAATTACTTGATTCTACATCCGAGAGCTACACAAAACCCAAACTCGGCAATATTGCACCTTAAACATTATGGATTATATCAAAGACAAACGATATCACTGGAACATTCCGGCAACCGCTATTATATCCATGAGCCCCAAAACAGTCTCCATGAATCAATAACTCGAGACCAAAAACCCTATTTTAAGAACGCAGAAAGACTTGCTAACCGCGTTATTCGAATCGCATCTAATAAAGACAAGTGAATGATTAATTAATCGTAGAATTTCCAGGAAACCCCAAAACGAAGGAATGCCGGATTCATTGGATAACGACGAACGGTGTAGTATCCTTTCGGATAAACATGTTGGTTCGCAAAATTATAACTCAAGAATAAGTTTACACGATCAATATTAGCGGTAAGCCAAAAATCAACAATAGGATACGTCGAGAAATTGATTCCTAGATTATCATTGTAGAACTGTCCCGCATTAATCGCGTAAGAAGGCGTACGGAAAGGTGTATTAAAGCGAACATCAGCACCGATTCGGAAGTCCATCACCTTGTACAAAATATTTGCGTAGTAGAGGCTATGGAAAGTGTACAACTCCGGAGTAGCCAACACATCCATTGCGTCCGACTTCTGATAAACCACCATATTATCAAAATGGAATTTACGGAACTTGAAATTCTGACCTACTGTAAGTTTCAGAAGGTTTAGATTACCAGCCTGTGTTGGAGTAATCGCTCGTGAGATGACTTCATTAGTTGCCGGGTCGATACTCTCGGTGAAGTATGTATAATTATTGATCAGGAAGTATTCTAACTTACCACTGAAGCCAATCTTCTTATTCGCATAAGAGAAGTTCAGATTCTGTGTTTTTATCTTATCTAAGCCAAGATCTGCCCAAGAGTGGTAGGTCAGGTTAGCCGTCTCATAAATCATCGCTGGAGACTGATTTTGTGTATAAGCACCAATACGCAAATTTCCGATTACATCATTCACATGTACGTCTGCGTAGGCCTCATATAGGAAGTCGCCAAAGTTTTGACCCAATAGTATCTGCTTAGCAGAAAAGTTGACATCGACCTTGTCACTGAACTTATAACCGATGTTTCCTTTCACCATACTATTTTGATACATCTGACTCAGTACACTATCCGCATACCAGATCAAATCATTCTGGAATCCCAATTCCACACGCGCTTCATTTTTCAACGTTTTACCACGAAGGAAGAAGCTATAGGTAAAATCATTGGAGATCGTCGTAATTTTCGTCGTGTCATGCACTTCAACGAAACTCGCCAGCGGGAAAGCATTATTCCCATCCGCTTCATTCTTGAAGAATAAGAATTTCTGTTGCCTGATACTGGAGTTATGCGCGATGACATTCGTCGGATGGATTTCCGCATCCGGGGCACCCTTATTCACAGTATCCAAACGACCCATGTAGTAAGACTGACGTAGGAAAATGCCCAAATCTTTCCACTTATTGTAAGGACGGTCTTTTTGCTGACCATTCAATCGAACAGGATAACGTGCGGGATTTCCTGAACTTTCCGTATTATCCCGAAACAAAGTATCGTTCAGTACCGAGCCGTTCTCCGTTGCGTCGACCGTATTAAAAGTAAAATTCGTTAGTAAGTTATAGCGCTTGCTTGGCGACTCGTACCAAGAAAAGATAGCCCCTTTCCGATCGCTATACTCTTGATTCTTGTAATAACCGTCGGTATTGCTCGCGTGGTACTCCGCTCCAATATTGAGATTTGGATTAATATTCTGTGCTATCCGAGCCTTAAACACCTGATCGTCAAAGAAAAATCCGACAGCATAGAGTTCTGAGAACCGCGCTCTCGCACGAAAGTACTCCACAGAATCAGGATGAAGAATATAGCGTTCTAAAGCACGATATCCAGACTGAAAACCAATATTCTTATTAGCATTAAACAGGAGGTCGCGCGTCGCTAAACCATAGGAACCCAGGTTGATACTCGGATTCCAAGGCAGATTCTGCTTATTATAATATTGAAAATTAACGTGAGAAGTATCTAACTGGTAGGTCTTAGTGAAACGCTTCATCGTCGCCAGATTCGTATATCGAACGTATTTAGCGGTAAAAACTACGGAATCTTTCTTGTTATCTTCTTTGGCTCGCGCTGAATCGAGCGCCGAACTGAATTCATCTTCCACCTGCGCATAAAGCTTCGGCGTAAGTGCAAACAAGACCAATATTAATAACAACCTACTCAGTACACTCATGTAAGGATCTCTAAATAAACGCCCTCAAAAATAGGGCAAAAATCCAAGATTATTGCAATGCAATCAATTCTTTTAAAATACTTGTCATCTTCGGCTCTGCCTCGGTCGCCACTTCCACAATCTCTTTTAACGAAACTGGTTTTAAATCGCTGTGGAAACCCTCGTCGGTAATCACCGAAATGGCAAAGACAGGAAGGCTCATATGATTAGCAACAATCACCTCAGGAACTGTACTCATCCCAACAATATCCCCACCGATTATACGCATGTAACGATATTCCGCTCTAGTCTCCAGATTTGGACCTGGTGCAGAGACATACACAACCTCATGTGCTGTCACGCCTAACTTATTCGCAATCTCCATACCCTGCTTGATCATTCCTTTATCATAAGGTTGACTCATATCCGGGAAACGCGGCCCCAGATCTTCATCGTTCGATCCTCTCAAGGGGTTGTCCGGTAGTAAATTGATATGATCTTCGATTATACCGATATCACCCTTTTTGATCGCTGGATTCAAAGAGCCCGATGCATTCGAAACAAACAGCTTACTGATCCCCAAAGCCTTCATTACATGCACCGGAAAAGTAATTTCTTGCATATTATAGCCTTCATAATAATGCAGGCGACCTTGCATCGCTACGACACGACGGCTATTTAGGGTACCAAAAATTAACTTGCCCGTATGAAATTCGACTGTAGATATAGGAAAATTGGGAATATTAGAATACATCATCTGATGTTCAACCTCGATTTCATTGACCAGCTTGCCCAGACCTGTGCCTAATATTATTCCAAATTCAGGAGCGAAATCGCCGATTTTACGGCGTATAGAGTGGATAGATTCGTCGATTAAATGATACATGTGTGCAAAATATACTTAGTAGCCAAAACTACTGGATTTTTTTTGCACACACAAATCATTCAAGCAGGCATTATTTACTGCCGGCAATTTTACCTTCAACCTTACCAGGAGAAGTAATTAATAACAATAAGAAGGTAATCAAACCGTTGTAAACAATCAGTTCGAATCCAATTTTATAGGCTGTATGCGGCAGCACATATTGATTCAATAAGAATATCAATAATGGTGAAATCACACAAATAAATGGTACCAGATTATCATTTACTCTTCTTTTCGTTAAGATACCGAAAGAGAATAGACCCAATAAAGGACCATAAGTGTAACCTGCAATCTTGAAAATCGCTGATACCACAGATTCATCGTTTATCCAATGGAAAAGAAGAATGACCAATAGCATTACAACAGAAAACCCAAGGTGAACGAAGTTACGTTGTTTGACCAACTTAGGATCGTTTGGATTTTCCTTTTTATTGAAGTTCAGGAAGTCAACGCAGTAAGATGTGGTCAGCGCTGTAAGTGCTGAGTCGGTCGTAGCAAAGGTTGCGGCAGTTAAACCCATCATAAAAATAATACCCGGCAACAAGCTTAAATGACGTAACGCAATTTCCGGATACAGATAATCTGACTTTCCTAAATCTGCTAGTTTAATGCCGTTCGCATCTGCATAGAAATACAATAATGCTCCCACTGCCAAGAAAAACAAATTGATGACGATGAAAATACTCGTAAAGGTCATCATATTCTTCTGCGCCTCACCAATAGTTTTCATACTTAAGTTCTTCTGCATCAAATCTTGGTCTAAGCCTGTCATTGCAATCGTAACGAACGCACCACCGATAATATGCTTCCAGAAATGTCTAGTATCTCCTAATAGATTTTCCCATACGAATATCTTCGAATAAGAACTGTCTTTAACCTTTTCAAAGGCTTCGAATACAGTTAATCCAAGACCATCAGCCATGAAATAGATCGACAATATAACCGCCAACAACAAAAACGTCGTCTGAAGTGTGTCAGTGATGATGATAGTCTTCAAACCACCTTTGTTGGTATATAACCAAATCAAAACTAAACACACCGCTACAGTTAAAATAAACGGCACATTCCAAGCATCAAAAATATAGCGTTGCAGTACGATAGCAACTAGATATAAACGGAACGCAGAACCGATGGTTCTGGAAATCAAGAAGATCATCGCCCCTGACTTATAACTCTTATGGCCTAATCGTTCTTCTAGATACGTATAAATAGAAGTCAGGTTCATGCGGTAGTAAAGCGGCAGCAATACGTAGGCGATAATTACAAAGCCAATAGCATTTCCGATTACAAACTGAAAATAGCTGAAATTATTCGGGTCTGACATCCCTCCGGGCGTATTACCTACATCTCCAGGAACGGAAATGAACGTAACACCAGATAATGCCGTACCGATCATTCCGAAGGCAACCATATACCATTTGGCATTACGATTGGCAACGAAGAATGTTGAATTATCCGAAGAATCTTTCGACGTGAAATAAGACACCGCCAGTAAGATTGCGAAATAAACAACAAGAAAGGATAATAATATAATAGGTGACATATGTTTGTTTAGCTATTCTTTTGTAGGTTGAAGTTATCGATAGCCTTACGTACATTACCGAATTGCTCGATCAATGCCGTAGCTGTCTCTTCGTCGGTTCCTGTCTCTGCCATCACCATACGAACGCCTCTCCCCACCAGCTTGTGGTTCGAAAGCTGCATATCAACCATTTTATTTCCTTTAACGCGACCTAGCTGAATCATAACAGCCGTACTGATCATATTTAAAGCAAGTTTTTGAGCGGTACCCGCTTTCATGCGCGTAGAGCCGGTCACAAACTCAGGACCTACAATCAGCTCTACCGGATACTGTGCGATTGCTGCAATTGGCGAATTGCCATTGCATACGATACAGCCCGTAGCGATACCCATTTCATTCGCTTTCTCCAATCCACCGATAACATAAGGTGTTGTGCCTGAGGCAGCAATTCCGATCACCACATCATTCGTATTGATTGCATACTCTTCAAGGTCTTTCCAAGCTTGGTTCTCATCATCCTCCGCAAACTCAACAGCTTTACGGATGGCGGTATCACCACCAGCAATCAGTCCGATAACCCAATCAAAAGGAACACCATAAGTCGGTGGGCATTCCGAAGCGTCAAGAATACCTAGACGTCCACTTGTACCTGCACCGATATAAAAAAGACGACCGCCTTTTTTCATACGCTCCACGATCACCTTAACTAAGGATTCGATATGAGCAATCTCTCTCTCCACCGCCAACGGAACGGTTTTATCTTCGTTATTAATGTTCGTCAAAATCTCGTGAACAGACATTTTGTCTAAGTCCTGATAATTGGAATCCTTTTCCGTTGTGTTGATCATACTCTGTAGCATTTTGAAATACCTATATAACTTTTCGTAAATATGCGATTTTTTATTAAAAACCGCAACAACATGCAATCTCGTTCTTTATATACTTTTGATAGGCGAATTTATCATTTTTCCCTTTTAATAAATCATCAAATTCACACTATCGATTAAAAAATTATCCCTAAGCAAAGGTTAGAATTGATAAATCAACGATTTCCAAGCTTTAAATTGCCAAAGCCAATTTAAAATATAAAGTAAACTTATTTTACCATGCTTCGGAAGAATCGTGATTTTTTTCTTTTTATTCCTGAATAACCTGCAATTTTATGCGCGTTTTGTTAAATAATATTTCGTAAACCATTATTTTTCGCGTTAGATTACCCGCACATGTAACAACCTTAGAGAAAATTATGAATTCTTCGCGAATTCCTTTTTATATTGAAAAAATACAATCGAATTAATAAGATAACATACTTATCTTTCCGTCCATTGTACTGATAACAACTTTATTTTTCCATAATAGTAGGGGATTAATCATACCATTGGAAACTTTATATTGCCACTTAACTTTTCCGGTTTTAGCATCCAACGCTGTAAATAATCCCTTGTCGCTTGGCACAAACACGTTTCGCTTTTTACTCTGTATAGCTGTAGGCGCTAATTCATAGGGCAATTTCAAGTTGGACTTCCAAGTGATATCCATACTGTCAGCCATCACCGGAACACCGATCAACTCGCCATCCATGGTCTTTGCATATACAAGCTTCTTATTGGAAGACAAGCCTATTGATTCCCTTACCTTTTCAGAGTCCTTTTTTTCGCGCCATATGGTTTTGCCGGTTTTTAAATCTATCACCGTCATATAACGATCTGGTGCAACAATAAAGACCCTGTTCTTATGCACAACGGGGTAAACTGCCGCTGCGGAAAACATCCTGTTCTGATGTCCATTCCACCATTCCCATTGCAATTCCCCACTGTTTTGGTCGAGCGCATAAAAACCATTGCCCCAAGATCCAAAAATCACTTTGCCATCCGCCAAAGTGGGCAATGTGGAAACATAGCCTTTCACTTGATCGAACTGCCATAATAATTTTCCATCCGCCACCTGAATACATCTGAAAATACCGTCAGAAGCACCGATGAACGCATTTCCGCTAGCTACAGCTGCTGAGCCTAAAACCGCTTTCTTCGCCTCGAGCTTCCATTTTAATGTACCTGTCTTAGCATCCAGACCATAAATAAAGTGATCCGTAGAGCCTACAACCACCGTTCCTTGATGAAATACTGGTGTAGAATATACCTTGCCTCCGGTTTTGAATGACCAAACTCGCTTTCCATCATGTAAATCCAGCGCAAAGACTTCACCAACGGTATTTGCGGTAAATAATAGTTTACCATCTGTACCCATGCCTGCACCTATATCTCCATGATCCTGATACTCCCAAACTAACTTTGCGGTAGTTTGCTTATTTACACTGTAGTCCGGACGAGCATATTGTCCATTTACCCCAGGCTGCACAGGTCGAAGCGCCAAAGCCAACCAAGGGTCCTCCGTTTTAATTAACGGTCGACGGACTTGAAAAATTGCTGAATCATTGCGTATCGTAATTAAGTTATATCCTCCGACCTCCTCTTTCGCTCTTAGGTTCGATCGTAACATCACACCCGGAATGCCTTCCCAATCGTATAAACGATTTTGATGTCCATGGCCGCATAAAGCCAACTGTACATTCCGTGTTTTCAATCGATCGATAGATTCATACCAATTGTTCAAGGATTCGTCCAGTGGATAATGATTAATAGCGATCAACGGTGTTTCCTTAATAGGATATTCCTGAAAAATCGAGTCCATCCATACGAGATTCTCTCTTGGAATCTGACCCGGACTCATCCGCATATTCGGGCCGGAAGCCGTCCCGATGATATCATAGCCTTTATGCTTCAAAAAGAATGTTTCTTTACCAAAAACACGACGGAAGCTATTCGCACCGCTTTCTGACCAATTACTGTCGTGGTTTCCCGGAATGACAAACCACGGGCGTTGGATACTATCCAAAATCCGCTTCGCCAAAAGCAATTCCTCATCGGAACCAAATTCTGTAATATCGCCCGAGAAAATCACAAAGTCTATATTCTTTAGTTTATTAATATCCTGCACAGTCCGACGAAGATCATCGGCGCCGGTTGAACCGCCAACATGCGTATCGGTAACCTGAGCAAAACGAAAAGATTGGGCAAAGGAAATTTGCCCCCATATCAAAAAGATGAAAACAAAAAGTCTCGGCAAATACATCAATACAAAGTTTAGGTAGATGATAAGGCTTCCCTACCTTTAGGAAGCCTTTTGATTATTTCTTCAAAGGACTTGACTTTTTACTTTCTACATGATCCGCATTTACGGCAGTAACCACGTAGTATCCCGATTTAGAAACACTTAATCTCTTCTCTTCAGTAAATGCCAATAGCTCTCCTTCTGCTGTCAAATTAGCAAAATAATATACCGCCGATTTAACATCACCAGTCGTTGACCAAGTTAACTCATTCCCGGAAAGTTTCACATTGGATGGCGTTGCAGGCTTTGCAGCAACTTCTCTACCAAAGAAAGGCATCAGCACATCCTTGGCATAAAGCTCTGCCAATTTGTTGGTAATACCAATTCTATTTGCCAAAACATCGCGCGCACTATACATTACGCTTCCTCTTACATACTGATTTTTACGCGCTAAGTCGAATTGATTAACCAACTCAGCTGTATTTTGAAAGGCAGCACCACCATCGGATGCACCAAATTTGTAATAACCATGTCCGATTACCAATCCTGCCTTCCCACGGAACTGAGACCATGTCGCCAAATTGCGCTCGAAAGGATTGAATGAATTGCCAATTTCTTGGTAAAGCTGAGGAATCAATATATCCACCCAGCCGGACGACGTCCATTTCGCTACATCAGCAAAAAGTCCATTGTAGTTATTATCCTTATTCGCCGCTGGCGAAACTGAAAACACCATTTGAGGCTTCGTCGCTTTGATCGTATTGAAAACTCCTTCAATCGCCTTATCCACATTCCCCCTTCTGAAACTCTCAACTGTACTATATCCGGCCCCGTATTTCTGATAGTCTGCATCATCATTATGAGTTACACCGGAAGGATAGAAATAATCATCAAAATGAATCCCATCGACATTGTATTTTGTGATAAAATCTTTGACGATATCATTCAAGCGCTGACGCACCTCTGGTAATGCTGGATTGTAAATACGGATAGTTGGGTGGTCGATAACCCAGCTTGCATTGACTGAAGCATGGAGTGCAGGATAAGTTCCACTAGCTGATGCTCGCGTTGAAATGCGATAAGGGTTCATCCAGGCATGGAACTCCATACCACGAGCATGCGTCTCTTCGATTAAGAAATTCATAACATCATAACCCGGATCAACACCACGTGTTCCCGATATGGCAGCAGACCATGGTTCATAAGGAGAATTGTAGAAGGCATCGCCCATTCCTTTGACCTGAAAAAACACCGCGTTAAACTTCAATGCTTTCAAACGATCAAGTATCTCAATATACTTTTGTTTCTGTGCAGCTTCACCGCGTACCCCAGGCCAATCAAGCTCCCATACGGTTGCAATCCAAGCGCCACGCATTTCCTTAGCAGGAAATTTCAAGGTTGTCACTGGTGGTTCAGGATCAGGGTCAGGTGTGCCTCCCGGTCCATCAGAACTCTTACTACAGCTGTTAAGCAACAGAGCAAGTACAAAAAATAAGCTAAAATAAACGGATAATCTTTTCATCTATAATTGGGTTAGAAATGAAGAAAGGACGTCCGAACACCGATTTAAAAACCAGCATCAGACGTCCCTTCCTTATATTAATTGAAAGATTTCATTAATCTTCTGCAACATTCACTGGGAATTCTACAATCGTGAATCCAGCATCGGTAGTCGCACCGTAAACCATTAACTTCTGGTCTTTGCCGTCAGCATCTTTCACAATATGGAAACCTGATTGTGTACCAGGGGCAGTGTTTGTCGCTGCCGAAACAGGGAATTCATACACCGGTTTTTTATCCCCTTGCTCAAATGCTGTTAGCGCATCTACTATATTTGCCCCTGCTGTGATATTATAAATTCTCAACACAGCATCAGGCGCTGTATTCGCTGTTCTTGGAACAGTAACCACCAATAAGTAGCGCTGTCCATTAAAATTGATAACTCGTGGGTCACCCGAGTGAACTGGAATAGAAGTAGCGCCCATGGTATATGCTACACTACCCGCATTATTCAATACTGCAATTGGTTTATCATGTCCGGTTGCTAAATAAGACTCGGTACCTGCGATATGATTGTATGCAGACCATTGTCCATAGGTCGTACGCGTATCGAAAGAAACAGTTTCCGTTACTTGGTTGTAATTCTCGATCTTCACACGCATTACCTGAACACCAGCAGAGATAAAGAAAGCATAGCCATTTCCGCTTTCATCCAGACTCATAGAGAAATTATCTCCGTGACGAGCCCCAGCTCCAGCAACAGATGCTACGTTAATATTAGCAATAACTTCCGGAGCAGATGTAGGTGTCGCCCAATGGTAAATTTTTAGTGGTGATGCCTGTGATGTTGATAAGTTCGCAACATAAGAGTGACCATTAATTTGTGCGCCCATATTATGTGTGAAAGTACCACCAGTAATTCCAGTCACATCTAATTTGATAGGCGTAAGACGGTTTTCTCGCAAATCTTCCACCGGAAGTAAATGAATTCCAGTAGCACCACGACTAACAACTAAAACGTGCTTACCATCGAAACCTGATCCTCTTGTCAATTGTCCACCCCATCCAATATACGTTGGATTTCCAACCGGATTGCTTGAATAATCCATCACGGTAGGTTTTGTAAAATCAGCACCATATACTGGTACTTTAAAGCGAATTAAAGCCTTATATTCTTTAAATCTCGGAGAGTTCAATACTTTAATAATAATCTCTTTCTGGGTATCACCGGATTGATAAGGAATATTATAAACGGTATTTTCTACGCTCGCTCCTTCAGACGTTTCAACTTCGAACTTTACGCTCGAAAAATCAGTAAGCGTATCGATGCGTGGGAAGGAAATCGTCTTTTTATTCTCGTCTATCTCTCCTACCAAAACATCTGTTCCATCTTCACCCGCATTAACAATGCGGATAGCCTTTAGATCTGTGTATTTATCGGATTCCACATTGCCTGGAAAATCTTCTGAACAAGAACTAAAACCTGCAAGGCCAATTAGAGCAATAATCATTGCGCCAATAGAACGGTTTAATTTCATTTTCATATGGTTAATCTATTATGAATTCAATATTAGTTTTGAGGCCATCCTTGTGTTTGATCCAAGACATAACCCTTCGCTTCATACTCAGCGATTTGGTTTCTACCAACCGGTGTTAAGTATGGGTTCACATTCGCTTGATTTAAGAACGGAAGTCTATCTGCATTTTCAACATAACGATAGAAGCCATTCATCTTCGCCGGACTGTCTGGATCAGCAGCATTGAAAACTTCAATTTGACCATTCAATTTCACAACGGAAACACCAGTTTTCAAATCTCCAGGTAGTTCCTTCAAGAAATTCACCCATCCTCCGGAAAGTAAGTCTGGATTTTGCTGTGTATCCATATATTGCAATTTCGACCAACGCTTAAGATCTGCTAATCGAGAATGTTCAAACGTCATTTCCATACGGCGCTCTCTACGAATCTCCCAAATCAGACTTGAAACCTGAACATCACGCTCTGCATCTTGCGGTAACTCGCCTAACTTCATAGGCGCTGTCATTTTCACACCTTTTGCGATCGCTTCTGCTGCCAATGGACGTAGCCTAATCTTGTTGATAGAACGGTCAATATCCGCTTGCGAAACTGCTACACCACCAAGGGCCGCTAATTCCGCTTTGGTTTCTATCCAGTTCAACAATACTTCGGCATAACGCAATACTGGCGCGTCAGTGGTATTGTTTGCTCCTGAATATGGAACTCCTGGCGCTCCGCCAGACGCGACACGGTTTTGAACTTCTCTTGGTAAGAATTTAGTGATATATAAATACGAAGCTCTATTCCTGATCGAAGGATCTGTGTGGAAAGTAGCTTCAAAACGAGAGTCTCTTGTCTTAACCAAAGAGTCGAGTGTAAAGTCGCTCGCTGGCGCTAAATCCGAATTTTGCCAAACCTTGCCATCATTACAGATGTACGATTTAATTAAATCCGTTGTTGGACCATAGGTAATGTTTTCTGCTAAATTATGAAGAGAGAGAATTGTATGCTTCACACTTATGGCATCATCATACTGTCTGTAAAGGATCATATCCTTATTACCAGCTAAATTCTCGGAAGTAAATTGCGAACGGTAATCCGTAACAATGTCATACTTACCGCTTGCGATAACCATTTCCGCAGCTCTCAATGCTAATTCGAAAAACTTCTTCGCACGTTCATTATTTTTATAATAATATTTTTGCCAAGAACCTTCATTCATTGCAAGGCGAGACACGAAACCAGCAACCACGTAACGGTTTACATTTTGAACACCGTCATTCAGACGCACATTCTCTAAAGCAAAGCTTAAATCATCATAAACATGATCCATCACCTCGTTACGAGGCGTACGTTTTTTGTAAAGTTCATCGGTTTCATCAATATCTACTGGTCGATCGTAATATGGAACATCTCCATACGATTGTACTAACTGAGAATAACGGAATGCTCTGAAGAAACGACCGATGCCCATCCAGTGATTAAAAGCTTCTTCACTAAGAATAGAAGACATTCTATTCTGAACACGGTCGATCATGATGTTGATCGAACGGATGTTGGTATAGCTCCAAATTTGACTTACAGGCACCGCTCTAGTAAACTGCGATTGATTACCTTGAAATAATAAATCATCACTGAACGTATACCCTGCTAAAAGGGCATCACCATTATCAAAGCCCACGCCATAACCAACAAAGAAGTCGGTATAATATTTATTTGCATATAAACGAACATTATCTTCTGTCGTCCATGCATTATCGTCATTTAAATTGGTAAGCCCCGGTCTGTCTAAGAATTTTTCACAACTGCTCAAACTGCTTAGTGCCAATGCTGCCGCTACAAAAATGCTATATTTAATTTTCATAATAATTTCCTCCTAAAGTTTATAAACCAATCTGAATACCTAAAGAAGCAGACTTGAATGAAGGTGTACCAGCACCCGTTCTTCCCAAGTTATAGTTACCATCTGTACGTAGCATGCTATTTCCAGAAATCGTTTCTGGATCAATAGGTAAACCACGTAGGTTATCAAAGGTGAAGAAGTTCTCTAAAGACACGTAGATACGTGCATTTTTTAAGTGAATTCTATTCAACACATTTTCTGATACCGCATAACCAAATGTGATATTCTTGATCTTGAAGTATGACATATCCAATAGGTAACGAGTTTGAGGGCGCATTACATAGCCTTCGTCTGCTCCACCCAAGTTCCAAGCGCGAGGATAGAACGCATCAGTACGATCTGCTTTCCAGAAATCTTCCGCAATTGCTTGTGGCATCGCTCCATCCTTAACATGATAGCCAGGAATAGCTAATTGACCAGAACCCCAGATCTCACGTTTTCCAACACCTTGTAGGAACACCGATAAATCGAATCCTTTCCAGTCTGCTCCTAAACGGAAACCATATTCGTAACGAGGCGTTGAGTTACCGATTACGACGCGGTCACCAGGATTACCATTCGTATTATCACCGTTTGTGATATATCCATCACCATTTACGTCAACAAATTTCACATCACCAGGGCTCATGATCATAATACCATTACCATCCTCAAAGAAGGTTTGGTAAACCGGATTATCTCCAGCCAATTGATTGGTTACTTTCGATACGCCTTCATGTACGATAGTAACTTTCTGATGATTACCATCAGCGTCGTACAAGAAGTCTTCTTTTTGGTATAAACGATCCGTTACATAACCATAGATATCACCATAACGTCTTCCAGTAGAGAAGCTATTATTATTTAATAAACGATTTTCCCAAGTTGTTGCCCAGTCTGCGCCTTTAGTAACAATTGTAATCGCATCCGCTAAATTCGCATTCGCAGAAAGTCTTAGACCGTTATCAAATCTGTGTGAATAGTCTAATGCAATTTCCCATCCTCTAGTTCTTAGGTTACCAAAGTTCCCTTCAGGAGAAGTGGCTTGGCCAAACGTTGCTGGAGGAACTTCTCCCGCAACAATCATATCTTTCGTTGAGCGTTGGAACCATTCAAAAGTTAAACCCAACTTATTGAAGAAACGTAAGTCAGCACCAATATTTGAGTGCTCAATATTTTGCCATGATAAACTTCTTCTTACTGATCTCGGCGTACTTAAATAATAATACTTTAAAGCCTCGCCATTGAGCCAGTTATTCTGGGAAACCGGCATTGTCGGTACATACAAATCGTTATTAACCGATTGGTCACCGATACTACCCCATGAACCGCGTAATTTCGCAAAACTTAATACAGGGTTTAGGCTTTCCATAAAACGCTCGTTGGACAGGATCCATCCTGCTGAGAAGGAAGGATACCATTTCCATTGCAGGTGCGTAGGGAATTTCGACGTACCATCGTAACGAAGGTTAGCCTCTAATAAGTACTTATTGGCAAAAGTGTAGTTGGCACGTCCGAAGAAACCAACTTGAGAATCCCAATCCGTATCACCTCCACTTTCTTGAATTCCGGTAGCAAACGGGAATTGTGGGTTTTCTTCATTGATCAAATTTGTGCGTCTCGCCCAAGAGTCTTCCCATTTGTTAGCAACCATATTGGTTCCTAACATGAATTTAACTTCATGCTTATCCGCAATAACCTTGTTATAGGTTGTAAATGCGTTGAAGGTATGTTTTTTAGAGAAATACGAGCGACGATAGATATTCGATTGCTCTTTCGTAATATATGTTTCTACTGGGAAACGGTATGCTAGCATTCCACCATTGTCTGTAGGAATACCATTCTCATCTACATAAACTTGATTACCGTCTGCATCGTTCCATGCAACAGGCGCATACCAGTGCCAAGCTCCTCTGAATGTTGGCATAGAAGTTCTATCTCCATTATTCTGCGTGCTGTAGGCATAGTCCATCTTTAGATCCCAACCGTCCATAATATCGATGGTTGTACCAAAGTTTAAATTTAAGTAGCGATTGATTTTTTCCGCAGTGTGTGCATTTTTAGTGTCGAAATACGGATCACGAACATCGGTATCATGCTCTTGTGCACCAATAGGGAATAATCTTGACCAACGGTATAGATACAACCAAGGGTCAGCACCAAAACCTGTTGCTGAGTTTGGATAACGTTTGGTTCCATCAGAATACATCGCACCACCACGAAGCGTAAGGATATCATTTACCTTCGTAGAGATATTTGCTGTTGCGTTATATCTAGTGAAATCGTCGTCCTTTGCAGGTTTCATCATCCCTTGTTGACCTAGATACCCAACACTCATGTTATAAGTGGTATTTCCACTTTTTCCGTTCAAGCCTAGATTATGTAAATGCGAAAATGCATTGTCCTTAATCATCACACTTGCCGGATCATATAAGCGCAAGCCATATTTCTCACCACCTTCGAAATACCAGTCACGGCCATAAAGAACAGGGTCATGATCATTCACGATTCCGCCCCATTTTTGTTGCCATTCTTTAATCTTTTCAAAGCTTTCACGGTTAACACGCCAGAAACCACCAGCAGGACCGGCAGCTTGCATATTTTCATGCGCCTCTAAGGTATATTCTAAACCATCGATACCTGCAATCTCAATAGGTTTCATTGGAGATTGCAAAGAAAGGTTATTCGAATAAGTCACATTGTGCGAATCGCCTTTTGCGCCTTTTTTCGTCGTAATCAAGATCACACCAAACGCTGCCTTAGCACCATAAATTGATGATGACGCCGCATCTTTTAATACAGAGATGGATTCGATATCATTAGGGTTTACCATATTGATACTTGGAATCTCTACGTTGTCCACTAAGATCAATGGATTAGCATTTCCTCTGATGGAAGCAACCTGTCCACGAATCTTCATTACCGGATCGGAACCAACTTCACCAGAAGGAATAACAACAGAAAGTCCCGGGATAGTACCTTGCATACCACGACCTGCGTCAGGAATTGGGCGGCTACCCATCACTTCTTCCACATTGATGGAAGAAACGGCACCTGTTAAGTGTTCCTTTCTTTGGGTACCATAACCTACTACCACAACTTCATCCAACACATCAGCTGCGCCTTCCAAAGTCACGTTTACCGTATTTCCGGCAACTGTTACCTCCTTGGAGTCATAACCCACAAAAGAGATTCTCAGTTTAGAGCCTACCGGTGCTGTGATCGTAAATTTACCGTTGCCATCTGTAGCAGTTGTCGTTGATGTACCGATAACTGTTACTGTTGCACCAGCGATTGGTCCATCAGCGCCAGATACGGTTCCTTGCACCGTATTTTGAAGAACTGAGGAAGCATTCGTCCAGCTTGCATTTTTTCTAAGGCTACTTGCAGTCGAGGCCTCAGCAAATGAAGCGTAGGACGGCATAGTTAAGCCTAGAGCGAGAGAAAAGAGTAGAAGTCTTCGCATTGCTTATCGATTAAAATTAAAAAGTTTGTTTTATCATAATTCGGCGTTTTCATTTGTAGATAATGAATAAACCGTCACTAATTTACAGATAATTACCTGATTTCATAATTCTTTATGCGTTTTTATGAGTGTTTATGCAAAAAGAAAAGCAAAGAGGCCCAAATGTTATTTGAGCCTTTTATATGTTTTTCAATTAAAATCAGGATAGATTAAATATTTTTTACGCATTTCTTTATATTCTTTCAATTCCGGCTCCCAACTCTTGCGAATTTCATCTTCGGTTTTTCCAGCAATAATATCTTTACGTAATTGATCGGTACCAGCGAGTTTGTCAAAGAATTCAGCTCTGCTGAAGAACTTAGACTTGTCTGGCATCTTATTATAAAAATGTAGAATATACTTTAATGTGAACTTCTGATCGTCTGCATTCAGGTTACGAAGATCTAGTCCATACAATTTCTCGCCTTTACCTTCCACATGTTTCACCATACCAGCTTTTTCACCTGGGGTGTATGTGAAATCACCATAAACAGGATTGTTATAACCTACAACCTGGAAAGGCCAATCTGTACCGCGACCTACGGAGATCTCTGTACCTTCGAACAAGCATAAAGAAGAATATAGGCGTACGGAAAGGTGGTTCGGTAAACTTGGCGAAGGAATAACAGGAAGCTCGTACATTTTTCCATGATTCCAATTCTCTACAGGAATTACAGTTACCTTGCATTGTTTTCCACCTTCTAACCACTTCTCTCCGTTGATCATCTTAGCAAGTTCACCAACGGTCAGGCCATGAACCATTGCAATCTTATGATAAGAGACATTGGATTTAAACTTATCGTCTTTACGAACAGGTCCGTCAACCTGGTCGCCACATGGGTTCGGACGATCCAGAACGATCAGCTCCTTGTTATGCTTTGCGCATAATTCCATCACGCGATGTAAAGAGGTGATGTAGGTATAGAAACGAGCGCCTACGTCCTGTAAATCGAAGATCATCACGTCGATTGACTGTACGATAGAATCCTGCTTTTCATTACCTCCATAAAGGGTATATAAAGGTAGACCTGTTTTTGAATCAACGGCGTTGTCTACTTTTTCACCACGTTCAATATCGCCACGGAAACCATGCTCTGGCGCAAACCCGAATTTCAAATCAACTTTTTCACGCAATAAAACGTCCAACAAATGTTCTTTTTGCTCACCAACAACGGAGGTTTGATTTCCCATAATCCCTACCTTCTTGCCTTTAAGCAAGGGTAAATAAGCTTGAAGCTGATCGGCTCCCGGAACAATAATGTTTGCGTTGTTTTGCGGTTCCTCTTGTGCAGCTTCTTGTTTCACCACTGATTTTGACGTGGTTCCACAGCTATTTGTTAATAGAACTCCGAATAATGCAGTATGCAGCAAAAATAGTTTCATAAATATCGATTTGGCGCAAATAAACAGGTATTCTGTGCTTTACCTCGTAAAATTAAAACAAATACCGCATATAAAAGCAATCGATAGCGTAAATCATACAACTTTAGGCAAAAAGAAAGAGAAAACACGCACAAAAACGAATATGCGTGTTTTGCAATATTTTTGATGAATCCTGCAAAAACATCAGTTTCCGAAAGAATTAGCGCTCTTACCCCGTATTTGTACTGTTGTAGATAGTGTACTTTTAACACATTTAAGTAACAATAAGGTGACAAATAGACCCTGCGTAACTTCTGAGTTCCGAAAAGTTCAAAACATTCTTTGTCTGAAGCAACAAACTACCCAATTTCTACACAGTTTCTTACTCTAATTCTGATGAGATATATCCCTAAATCAGTCAGTATTGTCGATATGTATATTGTTGAATTTTGCTGAAAACGCTTAAGCGATATCAATATTTGGTTTTAAGGGCTGTCGTCCTAAGCAGGGGCCTAAGTTAGGCTACTCCCCTTTCAAACCCAATGCTAACCCAATACAAACCCCTATCAAAACCCTTTCGGATTGGGATTGATAGGGGTTAGTAATGGGTTTGATTAAACTTTAACTTTACCTAGGTCCATTAAAATAGCGACAGGGACGTAAGTTTCTTGATGACCATTGAAACATACAGGTCAATAAAAAAGGCTGCCCTCAAAATGAGAACAGCCTTTTTGTTTATTTTTGATTGTTTAATCTTCGATATTCTCGCCGATATAGTCGCCTTCATTTCCAAGTCGGTCGATTGGTTTCACGGCAATGGCATTCAACTTTTGTCCATCCTTAGTTTTCGGGAAACTAATTTCTGTTTGCGGCGCATCTAATATTTCTACGCTCCAAGTGTTACCATAACGTGCATACGCCACCCACTTAAATACTTGCTCAGGCTGCTTGTGTAACCATTTTGCAAAAACGCTGCTTGGCTGTTTAGTCAACATCAAAGTAGGCTTTAAAATAGGGTTTGCAGACAACCATGGCGATGCGGGTACTAAAGCGCGTTGGCTATAAGGACCTTCATGCAATGCTTTAAGCATGGAAGGATTTTTTGTCAATCCTGCAATGCTCCAGTGCACCGCTCCAACCGAGTTAGGAACTACTTGACGCGTTACTTCAATTTGTCTTTTGATCTCTTCTACGCGGTTTGGCGCTCTTACTTCTACTGTATTTAACCCTGGCCATAAGTGTCTGTTATGGGTGTTTTCAGACTGCCACCATTTCAAAAGGCTTGTAAAACTTTGTCTTGGAGGGTCAATCGGCCAATAAAGCTGAGGCGTAAAATAATCGATCCAGCCCTCATTTAACCATAGTTTCGCATCGGCATAGAGCTCGTCGTATTGTGAAGAACCTGTCACACCTGCCGGGTAGCCGGGTTTCCAAATTCCAAACGGACTCAGACCGAACTTCACATGCGGTTTTTCAGCTTTGATTTCGGTATAGACGCGTTTAATAAACTTGTTTACGTTATCTCTTCGGAAATCAGGACGGCTTAATTTACCTCCCGATTTTCTATAAGCATTCCATGTTGCGTCATCCGGGAAGTCAGCGCCTCCGTTATAAGTTGCATATGGATAGAAATAATCATCAAAGTGTACACCGTCGATATCATAGCGTTTTACGATATCATGTACAACCGCAGCAGCATGGTCTTGCGTTTTTTGGCTGGATGGATCAAACCAGTACATACCGTTTCTAAGGCGCACCACATGATCTGCCGCTTTCCTTACCATGGACTCGCTGGTTACTGAACCACCGTTTGAATGGTGAGCACGATAAGGATTTAGCCAAACATGTAGTTCCAATCCTCTTTTATGTGCTTCTTCAACCCAAAATTCCAAAGGATCGTAGTATGGTGAAGGCGCTTTACCGATTTGTCCGGTCAAAAAGTACGACCAGGGTTCATACGGTGAATTATATAGTGCATCTGCGGAAGGGCGAACCTGAAAGATAACTGCATTGAAGTTATTTTCCTTCAGCATATCCAATAGACGGATTGCCTCTGCTTTTTGTTGATCTGTTGACAGGTTGTTTTTACTTGGCCAATTGATATTAGCTACCGTTGCGATCCAAGCGGCACGGAATTCACGTGGAACCTGTGGCAATTTTGCTGTAAAGGCTGGTTTCACCTTTTCTTTCTTCTCTACTTTCGCCGCTTGATGCACAGGTTTTGTTTCTGTAGGCTTATCCGCATCTTTGGTTTCAGGCTGCTGATTGGCTACCTGTGATTCCTTTGCTATTTCCGTTGTATTCTGTTTAGCGGCTTTGCTCTGCTTGTTCTTCGAACCGCAGGAAACTCCCGTAAACAATACCGCAGATAATGCGCAAAGACTAATAAATCTTCTCATCATATACACTTTCTTAACTTACAAAACTACATCTTTTTGCACGTTTATATCAAATTGTAACTTATAAGTTATATGTTAAATAATTCTTTTCCCCTCAAAAACAACTTGTTGCACGCGATATTCCGAATCAAAAACAAGGATATTCGCCAAACTGTGGGTTCTCAAATTCCCGATATCGTCACGCGCAATTTGGCGCGCCGGATAAAGTGTTGCCATGCGGAGAGCTTCCGAAAGGTCGATGCCGACATGCTGCACACAGTTCTTTACCGCCTGTAATAAAGACAATGCGGAACCTGAAAGTGTTCCGTCCGGCATGACGTAATGATCGCCGTTTAGCACATGTTGATAGACTCCTTTATTGCATGCCGCTACGGCGTCAGTAATTAAAAATAGACGCTCCCCCATCAATTCTTTGCTGAGCCGAACGGCTTCATAATCCACATGTATGCCATCGACGATGATGGAAGCCGCTACGGAAGCATGCGAGAATGCGGCACCAGGAATTCCTACTTCGCGATGATGAAACGGCGACATGGCATTCCACAAATGGGTCACCATTCCAATACCTTTATTAAAGGCAGAGGTCGCTTGTGGATAGGTAGCGGTGCTATGTCCAAGTGTTAAGCGGACTCCTTGCTCCTGAAGGTAATCTATGCATTCCTGATCCATTAATTCCGCCGCAATGGTCATAACTTTGACCACATCTTGACCCTGTAATAAATCTTCTAATATAGGTTTTGTTGCTTTGATAATCAGTTCTTCCGGATGCGCTCCACGTTTAGCAGGATTTAAAAAGGGCCCTTCCAAATGCAAGCCTAAGGCTACTTTGGATTGCGCTTGGCGAAACACATCGATGGCGGTTTTAAATACTGCTAATGTGTTAGTCGCTAGTGTTGGCATATAGGATGTACAGCCCTGTTTCAGTAAGTTCTGATCTATTTTCGAAAGCGACTCTACGGTCAGTTCGGCAGAAAACAGGTCATTGCCTGTACCATAAATCTGTAGGTCGATAAGACCGGGACAAATGTTGCCCCCTTGGACGTCGACTATTTCAAATTCATTGGGAATTTCGTCAGACGGTACAATTGCTAGGATCCGATCTCTACTGATGAGTACGGCGTGGTTATCTAAGACCTGATATTCCGTAAAGATACGGCCATTACATAGGGCTAGGTTTTGATTCATCCTGCAATATAGGCAGTTTTCATTTTTTTCTAAAAAATCGACCGTCTAATTGTATCTTAGTCCTTGTTAGTATATAACAGAAAAGAATAAATCGATACGATTATGTCACAAAAAGAAATCTTAAATACCGACAAAGCCCCTGCAGCTATCGGTCCATACAATCAAGCGATTAAAGCAGACAAGACTTTATATGTTTCAGGTCAAATTCCTTTGATTCCGGAAACGATGGAATTGATCAGCACAGGCGTTGCTGATGAGGCACATCAGGTTTTGAAGAACGTTGGTGCTATCTTAAAAAATGCAGGTTATGATTTTAATGATGTGGTAAAGACCAGCATATTCTTGAGCAGCATGGACTACTTTGCTACAGTAAACGAAGTGTATGCAGAATACTTCAAAGAAAATCAACCCGCTAGAGAATGCGTCGCTGTGAAAACCCTCCCTAAAGAAGTGAATGTGGAGATTTCCGTAATCGCGTGGAAGGCATAAGTGCAAACAATCCCTTTATTTTATAATGGGTGTCACTTTTTAGAACAATAAAAAGCTGGATGTTTGTATTAAGCAAACACAACGCTTACTATTCAAATTTTGGACACTTTTTTTATACTATAAAAGTCTGCATGTAGCCCTACAGCGCAGCATAATTGTTGAAACACAACCTAAAAAAAGCTAGACAACCTGAACAATGTTTAGCTTTTTTGCTTTTTAGATATGAGATGTTAGACATTAGATAGATTTTGTTTTGAACCAAGAAAGGAAGGATTTTAGGATTGGCAGGATCCTGTTGAAAGAAAAAAGAGGTGTTTCTGAACTAGGAAAGGAAGGATGCAAGGATGATCAGGATCCTGCACATCTTTACATCCTTCCTTTCCTGGTTCAAGACAAATTTCCCTTTCTAAAAAAAGGTTCAAAACAAAATCAATCAATCGAAACGTCTAATGTCTGAAATCTTATGTCTAATATCTACTTCACCGGAAATAGGAAAGTTTTCTTGAGATAAAGGTTTTTCACTAATTTAGTGGGATTCCAAGATGGCAGAATTATCGTTAATCACCCCTATTGAATATTTGAAAGGCGTTGGTCCGCAGAAGGCTGATGTGCTAAAGAAAGAGTTGCAGATATTTACTATTGGCGATCTGCTTGAATGCTACCCTTTTCGCTATATCGACAAGACTAAATTTCATAAAATCCGTGAATTGCATCCTGATATGGTTGGTGCACAGGTGTTGGGGCGCTTGGTTTCTTTGCAGGAGGTTGGCGAAAAAAAAGGGAAGCGCCTTGTTGCTCAGTTTAGAGATGATACAGGCGTAATGGAGCTGGTTTGGTTTCAGAGTCTTTCCTGGTTGAAGAAAAGTCTGAGCGTTGGGGCGCCTTATGTTATGTATGGTAAACCCACAGAGTTCAATGGCGTGCTGTCGGTTACCCATCCGGAGATGGAGCTGTATCAGCAGAAAGAGAAGCGCATCGGTAATATGAGCATGCAGCCCGTTTATTCTTCGACCGAAAAACTAAAGAAATTCAACTTGGATAGCAAAGGGATACAGAAATTGCAAGAAACCGCTTTAGCTACTGTTTTCAGAACCCTAGTCGATCCTTTGCCGGCATACATTATAGAACAGCATCAATTGATGCCCTATGCGCAGGCCCTACTATCCATTCATTTCCCACAGAATGAACAGTTGATGGCTGCTGCCATCCGGCGGTTAAAGTTTGAAGAGCTTTTCGTCATTCAACTGCGCTTGCTTCGAAACAAACAATTGAATACGCAGAAATACCGGGGGCATCGTTTCACAGCGGTTGGCGAGAAATTCAACAGCTTCTTTAACGAGCGACTTCCTTTCCCGTTAACCAATGCGCAAAAGCGTGTGATCAAGGAGATACGTGTTGATACGAATACAGGCGCACAGATGAATAGATTGGTGCAGGGGGATGTGGGTTCCGGAAAGACGGTAGTTGCGTTGATGAGCATGCTGTTGGCTATAGACAATGGCTTCCAGGCCTGTATGATGGCACCGACAGAAATATTGGCTACACAGCATTATAATGGGCTTAAAGAACTTCTGGGCGATAATATCTGTAATATCAAATTGCTTACCGGCTCGACTCCGACCAAGGCCCGGAGAGTCATACACCAAGAGCTGGAGGATGGCACGTTGGATATTCTGATCGGTACGCATGCACTAATCGAGGATAAGGTCAAGTTTAAGAATATAGGTTTTGTGGTTATCGATGAACAGCATCGCTTCGGTGTAGAACAGCGCGCCAAGCTATGGCGCAAAAATACTATCCCTCCGCATATGCTGGTGATGACAGCGACGCCTATACCGCGCACTTTGGCCATGACGATGTATGGGGACTTGGATATTTCGGTTATTGATGAGTTGCCAGCAGGCAGAAAGCCGATTAAGACAGTACACTTCTTTGAAAATAAAAGACTGCGCGTATTTGGATTCATGCGCGAAGAGATAGCCAAAGGACGACAGATCTATATTGTTTACCCATTGATCAAGGAGTCGGAGAAGATGGATCTGCTGTATTTGGAGGCTGGATTGGAGGGCTTACTGCGGGAGTTTCCGATGCCTCAATACCAGATCAGCATTGTTCATGGAAAGATGAGCGTGAAGGACAAGGACTTTGAGATGCAGCGCTTTGTAAAGCATCAGACGCAGATTATGGTCGCGACGACGGTAATCGAGGTCGGTGTCAATGTGCCGAATGCGTCGGTAATGGTCATTGAAAATTCCGAGCGGTTCGGGCTTTCGCAATTGCACCAGTTGCGTGGTCGCGTAGGTCGTGGTGCGGAACAATCGTACTGTATCCTGATGTCGAGCAATAAGTTGAGCAAAGAAGGGAGAACACGATTGGAAACGATGGTGCGTACGAACGATGGCTTTGAGATTGCGGAGGTCGATTTGCAGCTCCGCGGGCCAGGCGACATCTCCGGAACCCAGCAGTCTGGCGTATTGGAAATGAAGATCGCTGATTTAGCGAAAGACCAGGCTATCCTTTCAGAGGCTAGAAATTCGGTGATACACATCTTCAAAGAAGACCCTAACCTCGCTGCCGAGAAGAACCATCCTTTGGTACAGATCTTAAACCAAAGAGGCTCGGCGATTTCTTGGGACAAAATATCTTAAAAACCTTACCTTTGTATCCTTGTTCTATACTTAGTAACAAGGGAATGCGTGGAAACACTCCTATGCAATAAACATTAATTATAATACATGGCGAGAATAAAAATATATGATACAGCAGTAAAGCCTGAAACGGCGGTATTGGTCAGTGTGATCACTCCGGATGTTTCAGATCAAACTGCAAAGGAATACTTAGAGGAATTGGAGTTTTTAGTAACAACTGCCGGCGGGATCACCAAAGGCATATTTACGCAGAAGCTTCACTACCCGGACCGCGCAACGTTCGTTGGCAGCGGAAAGTTGGAAGAGATTAAAGAGTTTATCAAAGCAGAAGAAATCGATATGGTTGTTTTTGATGATGAGCTATCGCCTTCACAACTAAGAAACATTGAAAAATACTTTGAGATCAAAGTACTGGATCGCTCTAACTTGATTTTAGACATCTTCGCGAAGCATGCAAAAACAGCGCAGGCGAAGACGCAGGTAGAGCTGGCGCAGTTGCAATATTTATTACCACGATTGACCCGTATGTGGACTCACTTGGAGCGTCAGCGTGGTGGTATTGGTATGCGTGGTCCAGGTGAGAGTCAGATTGAGAGTGATAGACGGATGATCTTGAATAAGATATCCCTATTAAAGGAGCGCTTGCGCAATATCGATAAGCAAAACGAAACGCAGCGCAAGAACCGTGGCGAGATGATCCGTGTGGCTTTGGTCGGTTATACCAACGTCGGTAAGTCGACGATCATGAATATGATCTCGAAGTCGGACGTGTTGATCGAGAATAAGTTGTTTGCGACTTTGGATACGACGGTGAGAAAGGTGGTGATCGACAATTTGCCGTTCTTGCTTTCAGATACAGTTGGTTTCATCCGTAAGTTGCCTCACCATTTAGTGGAGTGTTTTAAATCGACTTTGGACGAGGTTCGCGAAGCGGATGTATTGATCCATGTGGTGGATATATCACACCCTTATTTTGAAGATCATATCCACGCGGTAAACGAGACCTTAAAGGATATCGGCGCTGTGGATAAACCGATTATTACGGTATTTAACAAAATCGACGCATACAAGCCGCCGGTGGAAGTTGATGAAGAGGGTGAAGAGATCAAAGTGACGTTAGATGATTTCAGAAATTCATGGATGGCAAAAAATTCGGATCCGGCGATATTTATCTCGGCAACCGATAAGATTAACGTAGAAGAATTTAAAGAGAAGTTATATGAGATAATCGTTAAGATGCATAACGCACGATATCCGTATAACAATCTATTATATTAATCGAATCAGGAGTTCGAAGAGAATAGCATGCAGAATAAAAAAGTGCAGTTTATTGACTGGGGCTTGGTAGATTATCAGGAAGCGTGGGACAGACAGGAGGAGATCTTCGCCAAGACACTAGCAATAAAACACGATAACAGAGTCAACAATACGACATTGGAGACTCCGAATTACCTCATCTTCACCGAGCACCCCCATGTGTATACATTGGGGAAAAGTGGGCACATGGAGTACCTATTGCTGGATGAAGAAGGGCTTAAAGAGAAAAACGCAACTTTCTATAAGATCAATAGAGGTGGCGATATTACCTATCACGGGCCGGGTCAAATTGTGGGATATCCGATCCTGGATCTGGATAACTTCTTTACGGATATACATTTGTATTTAAGGACTTTGGAAGAGGCGATCATCATGACGCTTGCGGAATATGGTATCGAAGCAGGAAGATACCCTGGATATACCGGGGTTTGGCTAGATCCGGATAATGAGAAGGCGAGAAAAATTTGTGCCATGGGTGTGAGAGCGTCTAGATGGGTGACGATGCACGGATTTGCGTTTAATGTGAATGCCGATTTAAATTATTTTGGAAATATCGTTCCCTGCGGAATTGATGATAAGGATGTAACCTCGATGGAACGCGAGCTGGGCAGAAAGCTGGATATGGAGGAGGTGAAAGGGAAGCTGAAAGGGAATCTGGGAAGGCTTTTTGAGATGGAGATAGGGAAAGGATGATAAAATAAAGAATCCCCAAGCAGATTGCTTGGGGATTTTTGTTTTGCTATTTTATTGCCTCAGAGGTCTTCTATTTTATCAATTTCGATAAAGCAGCGTCAAGGGCTTCGCCTCGCAGATCCTTAGCGATAATCATACCGTTAGGATCGATCAATATGTTTGAAGGCACTGAACGTATAGAGTATATTTCAGCTGCAGCATTCAACCATCCTTTCAAATCTGAAACGTGTATCCAAGTCAATTTATCTGCAATTATTGCTTTCTCCCAACTTTCCTTTTTATTGTCAAGCGACACACCTAATATTTCTAGGTTTCTCGATTTATACTTATTGTAAGCTGCAACGAGATTGGGGTTCTCCTGACGGCAAGGCACGCACCATGAAGCCCAGAAATCAACCAATAGATATTTCCCTTTAAAGTCCGCTAAACTAACGGGCTTACCGTTAAGATCAGGCTGCGTAAAATCTACTGCTTTCGCCCCAACTACCAGCTCCATCCCTTTCAATAAACTTGCTAAGCGTTTTGCCTTATTTGTTGCTTTTAAATCTGCGGATAACCCTGCTAACAATGGCTTAATCATCGCTACGTCAGGCTTACCCCCCGCTAGAGACTCTAGGAATAAAACGCTTAGCTGATTATTGGGATTATTCTTGATGAACTGAATTTTTGTATTGATACTGCCTTCTTGCGGAGTACCATATTTTGTGAGTAATTCCATTTGTTTTTCACGCGCCTCGGCCATTAAAGAATCTGCTATTGCTTTTTCCGCTAAATAAGCGCTTGAGCTGAAGACCGCCTTGCTATCTTCCATGTCCTTCAGGTATTGCATGTAAGTTCGTGTTTGCTCGCCTCCATCGATTACCTTTGGTTTTGAAGAAAAATCAACAACAGTCTTCCCCGGTGAGCAAGATTCAAGAGCTAGAAATGGAACAGTAATTATCAATAATATTGTTGAAGTGAATACTGGTAGCTTAAGAAATAATGTAATAAGAAGTTATATTGTTACCTCACCCCCTAATCTCAATTCTCTCACTCGTCACGATCCTTTGCATCTCCTCCGTCTCCTCCACAATAACAAGACGCTCCACATGCACCTCCGCAGTACTGATTTCAAACATTGCCGTATGCTCATATCGATTAGCAATAGACAACCTGATATCCCCACAATGCGGTTCAAACGTCTCCTGAACGAGCTCTATCCTGTTATTTTCTCCGGACAGGTGGCCGAGAATTAAATGCTTTAAGCGTGAACTTCTGTTTTCGAGAAAAGCTTGCAAAGAGGCGGCATTCGAAATATGCCCCCAACCACTTCTGATCCTATTTTTGAGGTAATAGGAATAACGCCCTTTATCCAACATCTCTTCATCATAATTAGACTCTAAGAACAGGACATCGGCATGTTTTATCGCCGTTTTCACATTATCACAAACGCGACCCAAATCCGTCAGCACAGCAATATTCAACTTGCCATCCGAAATCATAAAGCTACAAGGTTCTTTAGCATCATGGTATTTGGGAATACCATAAATAGTCAAAGGACCAATCTGCACCACTTCTTGCGGCAGAATGATTCGAACAAGATGATCGGGAAGGTTTAAACGAGAACCCGCTAATGTGCCGGCGGTAATATAGACCGGAATTTGATAGCGCTTAGCAAAAACCGACAAGCCTTGAATATGATCCGAATGCTCGTGGGTGACGAATAGCGCTTTGATATGGCTCGGCATAATGCCTAAACTGCTCATGCGCAAATGTATATGCTTATTATTGATGCCCGCATCGACTAAGATAGCCGTATCGTCTTTGGCAACATAATAACAATTTCCATTACTCCCTGAAGCAAGCGCGCAATACCGAATCATGGTTACAAAGATATAAAATCCTTGAGCCCTAAGCCTAAAAAAATCAAATGATTGTTAACACTCTGGCAAACTCAACGGCACCTTGATTGCTAAACCGCCATCGGCCGTTTCCTTATACTTCACGTTCATGTCTTGGGCCGTTTCCCACATCGTGCTCACCACCGCATCCAAACTCACCTTCGCTTTATCCGGGTTCGATTGCAATGCCAGCTGCGCCGCAGTAATCGCCTTGATAGCACCCATGGTATTTCTCTCGATACATGGAATCTGCACCAATCCTCCAATCGGATCGCAAGTAAGCCCTAAGTGATGCTCCATAGCGATCTCCGCCGCCATTAAGGCCTGTCGCTGAGAACCACCCAAGCATTCCGTCAAGGCACCGGCTGCCATTGCCGATGACACACCGATTTCAGCCTGGCAACCACCCATCGCTGCCGATATCGTAGCACCCTTTTTAAATATAGAGCCAATCTCTGAAGCCGTAGCAATAAATTGGATGATCTTATCTTCGTTATAACAATCGTGGAACACGATATAGTATTGCAAAACTGCCGGAATTACACCCGCCGCACCATTCGTTGGTGCCGTAACAACGCGTCCAAATGAAGCATTCTCCTCATTCACCGCAAGAGCAAAACAGCTTACACAGTCTAAAATATAACCGAAATCACGACCGCCTTCGCGGATCGCCTGAACCCAAGTATCAAAGTCCGAATAACTACGACCCTTTAACATACGCTTGTTGAGTTTCGAAGCTCGTCGCTCTACATGCAAACCGCCCGGCAGCACTCCATCTGTGTGACATCCCTTATAGATACAATCGCGAATAGTTTCGAATATCTTCCAAACTCCGGCTCTAGTTTCCTGCTCCGGACGCCATGAAAGCTCATTCTCCAATACCAACTCCGATATTTTCAAACCGGTACGCATACAAGCGACCATCAGCTCCTGCGCGGTATCCACAGGGAAAGGCAAATCCACTTCAGATAAGACCCCTTCGGAATCGTTCTCCTGAACCACAAAACCACCCCCAATCGAGTAGTACGTTTCACTGATAGCTTTTCCGTCTTTCAAAAACGCTTGAAAAGTAACGGCATTCGGGTGGAAAGGTAAGCTCTGATCAAATAGAAACAATAGATTGTCTTCATAAGAAAAATCAATCTCTTGTTGGGCGCCCACATTCAATTTCTTACTGGCTTTAATACGGTCGACTTTTGGCACAACATCGTGCACATCAAAAGTCACCGGATCATCCCCAGAAAGTCCCAGTAACACCGCGATGTCCGTACCGTGCCCAACGCCTGTTTTTGCCAATGAGCCGTACAACAAAATGTTAAGCTGTTCGACGTCTTGCAATACAGACTGATCCTTAAGCACTTGCACAAACCGCTGTGCGGCACGCCAAGGTCCTAAGGTGTGGGAACTGGATGGTCCAATCCCGATTTTAAACATGTCAAAAATTGAAATTTGCTCCTTTGCCATATAATTGATCTATCCAAAGCAAAAATAACCTTTCTTTTTTCAATATAAAGACCCGCGAAAAATATATGAGTTTTTAAAAATTTCGAGGAATTCCAAGGAGCAATGGCAAAAAAAATCAACAATCCTTTGAAGGTTTATGTGAATACTATCCTTTCTCCAAGGATTCCGAATTATCTTCTTCTGGTATTAATCTGATTTAATACAGAAATAATTCTATTAACAACCCAATCATACCCAATTGGCATTGGGTATGATTGGGTTAAACATTGGGTTTGAAAGGGCTATGAAAGGGGATTGAGCGGTACATGTCTTATACTTACTACGAACTTAACCCCTGGAAAAGGCACAAAAAAAAGCACACCGTACGGTGTGCTTTATATACTAAAACACATTAATTTAAATGATTCTATATCCCTTCGCCAAATTTTAAATCCTTATTGATTGTAACAGGTAATTTTCCTGTTGCTTTTAATTGTTTTGTGAACAACTTGATAGCGGCTTTTTGCATAAAACCATCGTTTTGGTAGGTCAATACGACCGAGCTACTGCGCATGACATCAACAGAATTCAGCGCGTATGGGTTGGTGAACAATACCGAAATAGTACGGCGACCTGCTAGTTTATCAATAAACATCTTCACATCGTCGCTCAATTCCAATTCACTACGAGGTCTTGAACGATTATCGTGGATAGCAAGGATCACTTGTTTATGGTCGCGAGCAAGTTTCATTAAACTGTCTAATTGACCTTCATTTTCATTCCCCTTTACATAAATCTGCGTAAAGTCTGTCAATTGGCTAGACATCCCTTTTTCGAAATCCTGCGCTTTATCAATACCAATTGAGACAATTGCGGTTTTGCGTTTGTTATCGAAACGTCTTAATCCACGGTCGGACTTCACAACGGTTACAGCGGCATCCGCTAAGCGTTGAACCAATGTTTTTGAACTGGCATTGTTCAAATCATTGATCAGGTTATTGGTATTGACCTTTTGATATTTATTTAACCCTAGCCAAAGTTTCGCTGCTAATACTTTCTTAACGCGAGCATCTAAGTCTGCTTGGCTAATTCTTCCGCTCTTGATTGCCTTTTCAATTAGATCAATTGCGCGTGCGCTGTTTTCAGAAACTTCCAAAAGATCGTGTCCCGCAGCAATCGCCATCACATCAGCCTCTCCGTTCGGAAAGTGCTTCTTCACCCCTTTCATGTCCATCGCATCTGTAACGGTCAGCCCTTTAAAGCCTAACTCATTACGCAAAAGGTCTGTCACTACTTTTTTAGAAATAGAAGATGGGATATTCGGTGTAGCGTCTAACGCAGGGATATTCATATGTGCAACCATGACAGATGGAGCACCCGCTTGGATCAGTTCTTTGAACGGGAAGATTTCAAGCTCCATTAAGCGCTTTTTGTCAAACTTCAATTGCGGAAGATCATAATGTGAATCCACATCGGTATCACCATGACCAGGGAAATGCTTTAACGATGCTAAGATACCACCAGCAACCATACCATCCATATAAGCTTTCGCTTTTTGTGTCACATTGTTTTTATCATCCC
Organism: Sphingobacterium sp. UBA6645; assembly: GCF_002455685.1. NCBI lineage: Bacteria > Pseudomonadati > Bacteroidota > Sphingobacteriia > Sphingobacteriales > Sphingobacteriaceae > Sphingobacterium > Sphingobacterium sp. UBA6645. Next base: position 59,840 of record NZ_DKLH01000051.1, on the reverse strand, counting down.
CAAAAGAACGGAAATTGATTACCGGGTTTTTAGGATTGTTGTTGATATCAACGACAGGCGCAAAATTGAAGTGCATTCCAATGCGAAGGAAGTCTTTCGCAATCTGACGACCCATATCATAAATCAAACTATTGTTTTGGATCGCGCCCAATGTCATTTGATATGGATAAGAAATAGTCGAATCCGGCATACGCATCCCTAATCCCCACTCGCCATCAAAGGTAATCAACAAAGGCACTTTGCTCGCCTTCTGGTATTTGTTGAACATATTAGCATGTCGAACCGGCCCGCCTTGAAACACCACCAATCCACCTAATTGCTCTTTCTCGATTACTTTAGCAACCGAGTCAATATATTTCTCGCCCAAATTAGTGTGAGCACGGACTAAAAATAACTGTCCAATCTTTTGTTTCGGCGTCAAGGTGTTGAACACCGAGTCTACCCATGCATGTTTTTGATTGATGAAAGGGATAAAGTCAGGCTTTTTCTGAGCAAAAACTGCTGTCGTAAAAAGACAAGTCAATAATCCACAGCTTAATATACGTTTGATCATCATAAAAATAGTTTGCTACGAAATACGGTATTTTCCGCTAGAATATGAAATATTTATGCACATTCACATCGAAACATGCATAAACACGCATTTATTTCAACTGGTATTTCTCCTCAATAAGGGATGCCAGCTCGTTTGCATTCGCAATCTCACCGCATGCTTCTTTCTTCCAGAGCATGTCGATAATAAGTAAAAGAAGCTGGGTTTCCAACTCCGGATTGGCATATCCGAGTTCGTTGAACGCTTTAAGTACAATAGGTTGCACCGGCTTTATGAACAGCTCGTGTTGCGTTTTGGAGAATGAATGGTGGGAAAGTCTTTCCTGTAGTTTCCAGAATTGTGGGTCGTCAGCAACTAATTCAGACGGCAATTTAACCATGTTTCGTAGGAAATCCTTCGCAGACTTATAACTCATCATCCCTTTATGATGCATCAATACCTTCCGATATCCTGCTTTCACAATATGAGACAATAGGGCGTCTTTATTTCCGAAATGCTTAAAAATCAATGCTTCTGATACGCCAGCATTTGCTGCAATTTCTTTGGTGGAGGTATCCAAGTACCCCTTGTTTGCAAATAACTGCATAGCTGTCTGCAGAATTCTCTCTTTCCTACTTATTGTTGACTCTTTCATTTAGACTTCATGACAAATATACCCTTTTTCGTGCAGAGTGCGCAAATGTATCTTTTTTGTGATTGCATGTGCATTTCCAACAAAAACAGCTAATATTGACGCGTCAAAACCCACGCATACTTATTTTATGAAAAACGTCCTAGTTGTCCTCACCCTGAGCCTCTTAAGCCTGACGGCTTTTGCGCAGCAAAGGATTACCGGAACTGTTGTTGATAAGACAAACAGCAACCCGCTCAACGATGTTACCCTGCAGTTATTAAATGATAAAGACTCCGTATTGGCTCGTACTCGGACCAATTCCGAAGGACTGTACACTCTGGAAAAAGTTCCAACAGGGCAGTTTCGTCTCAATACGTCGATATTAGGTTATAAAGTGGGTAGCAGATCGGCGAAGATTGCTGATAAAGAATTAACAATTAACTACCAATTGGAGCCGAGCGAAATTGTTTTGGAGGAAATTGCAGTTACAGCTGCACCCAATGTTGCGGTTCGAGGGGATACGTTAGAATTCAATTCGCGCAATTTTGCCACCAGGGAATACGCGGAAGCGAATGAGATGGTTGCGCAAGTGCCGGGAGTTACCATCGATGAGGAAGGTAATGTATCAGCACATGGCGAACAAGTGAAGCGCATCTTGGTTGATGGAAAGGAATTCTTCAGCACAGATCCTAAGATTGCTTTAAAAAACCTTCCGGCAGATATTATTGATAAACTTCAGATTATCGATGAGCGAAGCGAGCAATCTCGATTTGCAGGTTTTGACGATGGAAAGCGAAATAAAATCATCAATATCGTAACGAAGCCTGATAAAAGAAAAGGCTACTTCGGCCGCGCAAATGCGGGAAAGGGTGATAGTGACAAATTCGCTTTTAGCAGCAATGTCAATGCTTTTAACGAAGACCAGAAGATCGCCATTAACTTAATGGCCAATAATATTAACGAAACGAACTTTGCCGAGCAGGGTTATGGAGGGCAGCGTCGCGGTAATAATAATACCGATCGCGGGATTGCGGACACCTATGCAGGCGCATTGAACTATAGCAATACCTTTTTGGCGGACAAGATGGATTTCAATGCAGATTACAATTTCCGTCGCTCCGATGCTTACACCAATTCTTTAACCGCATTGGAATACCTCATGCAGGAGCGAGCAAATCAGTTTCAAGATTCGCAGACCGAGTCTAACGTGGGCAACATTAACCATAACTTTAGTACGCGAGTGAAGTGGAAGATCGATAGTTTAAACCAGTTGGACTTCTCTCCAAATTTCACCTATACCGAAAACAACAACCATAACATTGGAAATAGTATCCGTAGAATTGGTGAATCTGAGCTTTTGAATACTTCAGACCGTAATAACACCAACAACACTAGCAATTTCACGTTTGGCGGTAATATGACTTATATGCGTAGGCTGAAAAATCCTGGGCAGACCATTTCCTTAAATGTCAATGGAAACAAGAGTACCAATGACGGCTTCGGCCAGACCCTCGCTTTTAATGAATACTATAGGGATTCGCTCTTAAGCCGTATTGACACCAACAATCGGGAAAGCATTACCAATGGCTATGGATCGGGCATCAACAGCCGACTCAGTTATACGCATCGCTTAGCACAATATTCAAGATTGCAGGCGAACTACAACTTCCGAAATACTAGAAATTATTCCGACCGTAAAACAATGGAGTTTCTTGCAGAGACAGGACAGTATGACGAGCTCAATGAACGCCTCTCTAACGAGTTTCAGAACGATTTTAATTTCCATAGCGTAGGTGCCTCTTACGCCTACAACAAACGTGATACCCTACGTATCCAGGTAGGACTTAATTACGAACATGGAATGCGCGTGAATGATCGAACTTTTCCAATCGACCTTCGTACGACAGCTGATTTCGCCAGCCTTTTACCGGAAGTAACAGCCGTTTATTATTTTACGAAGACTAAAAACGTCGAATTCAATTACAACACAAACACCAATACGCCTAGCATCAATGATTTACAGGATTATGTCGATGTATCCAACGAGCTGAATATCCGCAACGGTAATCCGAATTTGAATCAGGAATATATTCATACCGCACAATTGCGTTATCGGGATGTAAACCGAACAAATGGCAGAAGTTTTAATAGCAATATCAACTTCAGTTATACCAACAACAAGATCGTACGCTCGGTGTTGATTACCGATACGACGATGGTCCTCTTCGACGATGTTATTCTCGGAGCGGGTGGACAGTACTCAGTTCCTGTGAATGTGGATGGAGTCTACTCAATCCGGGCGACAAATAGCTATGGTTTACCAATAAAAAAACTAGGCATTAACCTCAATCTAAACAGTAATCTATTCTACAATAAGAACTTTGCTTACCTGAACGATAAGCTAATTCCAAGCAAAGGATATGGTTTCAGTCAACATGTCGGGATCTTCACAAACTTCAGCAAAAACATTATAATCGGTATGAATTATAATGCGAACGTGAATTTCACGAACAACCCGACTGCGCGCATACAGAATTACACGGTACAGACCCACCGAGTGAGCAATACTTTGACGCTGGAGTTTTTGAAGCGCATGGCCTTCTCTTATAATTTAGCTTATTTATACAACTCCGGTATTGGTGGTTCTGAGGGGATTTCAACGACTTTATTAAATGCCTCCTTGGGCTATAAAGTCTTCAAGCAGAAGAATGCGGAATTGTCTCTAAAAGCATTCGACTTATTGAATAATGCTTCGAGCATCCGACGTACGGCGTCTGAAACTGCCATAAGCAGCGTAACATCCAATACCCTAAATCGGTATTTCTTATTGAGTTTCACGTATAACCTGCGGAACTTTGGCGGAAAGATGATCTTCGGTGATGATGACGGTGGTCGAGGAGATCGACCTCGAGGAAACCGCAGAGGAAGAAATTAAAAGGAAAGGGGCTACAATAATGAGCCCCCTTTTTGTACAAATTCGTTTTTCTTTTCGATAAAGGCTCCCTTATCGATTGCTTTAGTTGCCTTGCTGACAATACTTGTTTTAAAGCCTTCGTCTAGTGCATCCATAGCGGTATAAAATACGCAATAGTCTGCCGCGAGTCCACAAACATGCACCTCTGTCACCTGGCGATCCTTTAAATATCCTGCGAGGCCTGTATTCTTGCGACGGCCATTATCATAAAATCCACTATAGCTATCGATCTCGGGGTCCATGCCTTTTCGGAAGATTGCTTCCACACGGTCGGTTTCTAATTTTTCCGATAATTCAGCGCCATAAGAACCTTGGATGCAGTGGTCAGGCCACAGAACCTGCTGCAGGCCATTGAGCTCGATGACATCGAAGGTGAGCTTATCAACATGTTGGCTTGCGAAACTCTTATGATTATTGGGGTGCCAGTCTTGGGTGGCAACAATCAGGTCGTAATCTTTTTGGATGCTATTTATAACTGGGATAATTTCGTCTCCCTTTGCAACGGCTAGTGCACCCTCTGGTAGGAAATCGTACTGTACATCGACGATAATAAGTGCTTTCATGTGGTTTTATTTTAAGGTAATCAATCCAAAGATAACATATATCCAACGCCTCGGATATTCGTTATCTTGATTCGCTCATCGGCGGATAGGTATTTGCGTATTCTACTGATGAATACGTCCAGGCTTCGGCCTGTAAAGTAGGTGTCATTGCTCCAATAGGTACGAATGATTTCATCGCGTGGAAGCACTTTATCTTTACTTTCGATCAAGCGCTTCAGCAGTTCTGCTTCACGATAGGACAGCTTTTCGTTGCTTTCGCCATTGGATAAAATATTTTTGACCGTATCCAGCGTATAATTGCCGATTACAAACTTAGTATCCGACATTCCCTGACCCGTTTTCTTTAAGGCTGCCTCTATACGTACGATCAGCTCTTCGATCTTGAAAGGCTTGCGCACATAGTCATTTGCGCCTAATTTGAAGCCCTTCACGACATCTTCAGTCTGCGTCAAAGCTGTTAGGAAAATAATAGGCGTATGAAGGTCTGTCTTACGAATTTCCTTAGCAACGGTGAACCCATCCATGAGGGGCATCATCACATCCAAGACAATGATATCGGGTTTATATTTCCCGTGGAACAATAGCGCTTGCTGACCATTAGGCACATGCCTAACCATAAAGCCATGGGCTTCTAAACTATCAGAAACAATCATCGCCAAACTCTCCTCGTCCTCTACATATAGCACATTGGTCATATCCTTACTTTGGTAAGCTTATTACAAAATTGCTGCCAACCGAGAGTTCGCTATCGAGCTCGATATGACCTCCATGTTGGTTGACAATCTGCTTGACATAGGCTAATCCTAAGCCAAAGCCTTTGACGTCATGTATATCTCCAGAAGGCACGCGGAAGAATAAATCGAATACAGACTTCTGATAAGCTTTCGGAATACCATTGCCGTTGTCGCGGATTTGAAGGATATACTGATCGTCCTGTTCCTTCAAATGTACGTCAATTTTTACCTCATCGGATGAGTATTTCACAGCATTGTCGAAAAGATTCGTCAATACATTTTTCAAATGTGCATGATCGGCCTGTATTAGGCTGTTCTTGCTGTCGTTTTGGAAGGTTATGGATATCGGCTTTTTTGCAAATAGTCGCGTATTCTCTACGCATTCATCGATTAAGGTCGCTAATTCGAAGGATGTTTTATTCAGTGATACGCCGTTCGTCTCGGCAATATCTACCTGCAGCACCCGCTCAATCATACTCGAGAGGTGCTCAAGCTCATGCTTCGAGATATTGAGATAACGATTCATCCGTTCCTTATCATCTTTCGCCCCAAAGCGCTGTATAGACTCCACCGCAGCCATCACCGTAGAGACCGGAGTTTTCAGCTCATGGGTCATGTTATTAACAAAAGACTTTCGCAACATAGCCAGCTGGTTCTGCTTCTTGATCGTAGTCAGCAAGTAGAAAAATGTACCCACGAGCGCTAATACTAAGAATATCGAAATCGTTAATTGCCAACCGATGGAAAATAATAAGAAGGATCGAGGATCCAAGAAGTCAATTTCCAGATACTTGTCTTCCGAGGGGTCGATCAAAATCGGACGTGTCTTAAACAGCTTATACCTCGTTTTGTAAATTTCATCTCTGCTCATGCTGTCGACACCTGTCAACGTGACGACTTTTAACTCGAACGGACTGTATTGCTTTCTGGCGCGTAGGGCCTGTTCCAATCGATTGGAAAGCGTATCAACGGTTCTTTGATCCCATTTGATGTTGCGGATCGCCATGGTAGAAATAAGATGTCTAGAAAACTTGCCGCCACCAAACTTCCCACGTTTGGAAACCGCCACCTCATCTAGGATATTATCTTTGTTGAAGCCATTATCTTCCACTAGCTTCTTCACCGTGTCTCTGTTCATGTTGGGATAACGATCGCTGATCGCTGTCACGACGCGCTCAACACGGTCGTACCTTAAGATTTGATTCTGCTCAACCAGCTCCTGTTCGTTCTCCTGATAAAAGTCTTGAATTACATCAAAAAGGATATGATCGGCAGCTCCTAGGAAATACATTTTGCGGTTCTGGTAGTTGCCGTAAAGCCATACGCTTAGCACCAACGTTATACCTCCAGCCGTCAGGATAATCGCCAGTATCAATATTTTATACTTTTTTAACATAATTAAAACAAATTTAAATTAGTAGATTTGCACCGCATAGGTTCAGGGCCACTTTTAACAAAATATAACACTGATTAACAGTTCCCATTAATTACTTTTGCATGACTGGTGATTTTATGATTAAAAATATACAATTAACTTTCCTTATTATCCTAAGTTTGAGTGTGAGCCTATTCTTCGTAAGTTGCGATAAGGATATGTCTATTTCATTGAAAAATGAAAACATCGATAACTTAAACTTAACTTCATCCGATACACTTAGCGCTATTGTTTCTACTGTTCTTATGCCGAACATTCCGACTTCCGGAACTGGTGACACAACAACGCGTTTATTGGTAGGTAAAGTTTCACAAGGTCCAATAGGAAGTGTTACGTCTAATGCTTATTTCCGCTTAATGCCGGAAAATGTAAGCAGTGATATTCCAAAGAACGCAGTTTATGACTCTATCACGTTAGTTCTACGTCCAACCTTTGACAAATATACACATGGCGATACAACGAAATTACAAACCATTGTAGCACATCGCGTAACTCAAACGTTAGAGCAAACAACATTGAATAACACGATGACAGGCCTACCGATTCCAGCATATATCTCAGGTGCTTCCATTTTTGGACAGCAAAAGTTCGCATACGATGCGAATCCTTTGGGTTCGGTGACCTTTATGCCACACATGAACAAACGCGACTCTGTAAGCATTCGCCTAGCTGATGCTTGGGGCGCTGAGTTATTCGAAAAAATCCGAACTGCAGACTATATCTTCAATTCAACAGCGAACTTCCAGGAATACTTCAAAGGGATGGTATTAGTGCCGGCATCTAGCAACACAGCAATGATCGGCTTCCATAATATACTTTCTGTGAAAATCCATTACTCGTATAATGGCGATGATGGTTTTAAGAAGTCATCTGCTAAGACGCTTCAGATGGGCGATCGTAGATTCCATTACAACAATTTCGTGGCAGACAGATCAGGAACAGCTTTTGCGAGCTTAAGTACAACCAAAGAAATTCCTAGTGCAGCGAGCAATGGTGTAAGCTATATTCAAGGCGGTACAGGTGTAGTAACAAAAATTACTTTCCCGGGCTTGGCTGAATTTATGCAGACCCAGAATATCGCTATCAATAAAGCTGAGTTGATTATAGAAGTGGCTTCCAAAGATCTTGGACATTATACTGCTGCATTGAAACCTATGTTGTGGATTGCAACAGATAATATTGCGACAGGTTATGTAAATACACCATTCGCGAATGCGATTCAACACGGGAACTATGTCGTAGGAAATAATACTGGGCGTAACGGACGTTATGTTTTCAACATGATCCAATACATTCGCTCAGCCAATGATGAGAATGCAAAAGATAAATCCTTATTTTTATCTGTTTCACCACAAGGAGAACAAATTAATCAAGGACAGCAAGTTCCACCATTGATCATCCCTTCGGAATTGTACTATAGCGCAAATACTAGTATTTTAGCAACGGAGAACAACAAACCAAAAATTAAATTAAACATCGTATATACAAAATTTAAATAATCTATGAACAAGAGAAACTGGCTTGTATTACTTTTAGTCGGCGTTTTTGCTATTACATCACTTAACTCATGTAAAAAAGACGAAGAAGGTACGGATACAACAGACAATGGACCGACAGAGTGGACAAGATCATCAGTATTTACTGGCGACCCTCGTAGTAACGCTGCTACTTTCACATTAGATAAAGTTGCTTACTTAGTAGGTGGTTACATCAAAACTGGTAATACGTTGAACGACAACTATGCTTTCAATGGTACAGAATGGACTCAAAAAGCAGATTTTACAGGTTCAGCTAGACATTCAGCAGTAGGTTTTGCTGTGGATGGAAAAGGATATGTTGGTTTAGGATATGATGGCGAAAAAGCATTAAAAGATTTCTATCAATACGATCCAACAGCAAATACTTGGACTAAGAAAGCTGATTTCCCTGGCGAAGCTCGTTTTGGTGCTGTAGCATTCACTATCGGTGACAATGCATACGTAGGATTAGGAGCAACTCCAACTGACAAAACATTCAGCGATTTTTACAGATACAACCCTAAAACAGATACTTGGACTGCAATCACTACTAAATTTACTTACAAAAAAGCATATGCTTTCGCGTTCGTAATCAATAATGTAGCATACGTTGGTGGTGGTACTTCAAACAATGCATACCCTGAAGAGTTCTTCTCATTCGACGGAACAGAATGGAAAAAATTAGGCGACTTAAAAACTGATGATATCGATGTTAGACGTGCTAATGCTTCTGCATTTGCGATTGGTAGCAATGGTTATGTAGTTAGTGGTCGTTCAGCTTCAGGTGTTGTAACTAGCGTTTGGAAATATACGCCTTCAGACGATTCATGGACTAGCAAACACCAAGCCTTATCCATTGCTCGTGAAAAAGCAATCGGTTTTGCAATCGATGGTAAAGGTTATGTAGCAACTGGTATTTCAGCTTCTACTTACCTTGATGATAACTGGCAATTCGTTCCTGTTAGATAATTAACAGAAACAAGACATACAATGGAGGTCTTTTAACGGCTTCCAAAAAATAAGATAAAGCTGTCCAAAAGGACAGCTTTATTTGTTTTAGATCAGCCCTCAGACTGAACAATACAGACCATGCCATTGCTCTTTATATGTGTAAAAATGCACACCTTTCTATTAAAGGTCAAAGGCATCGTAGAGATACCATATCAAAATGTCAAAGAGCAGTTTATGCCTATTCCTCTCGGAACGACAAACAGCATACTTTATGTTCATCTTCGTTCTCACCCTATCAAATTCATCGGCTCAAAACTGTAGCTTTTACTGGCAAAAGAATAATCATTTCAACATTAAGTTTTTATGAAGCCAGCGCATTCAGCATGTGTACCATCTCTATAAAACACAAGGCTAACCACTATGTAACACTGCCCCCAAAACATCTAATATAATCAGTTTTTTAAACAGAAAAGAAGAGTTGCAAGCTTCTCGCACTCCCCAGTCTCGCTAGGCATCGATCAAATAAAACTTTCATGTTTCCTTTGAAACACCAACAGGGATGAAAGTTCTTGATGGCCTCTGAAAACAGACACTTTCAGAAAAAAATGGCCACCCTATTCAGGCGGCCATCCATCTTATATCTTAAATCTAACGTCTAAAATCTAAATCAATCCCTTCTTTTGCAATAACTCTGCTACCTGAACTGCGTTTGTTGCGGCACCCTTACGTAAGTTATCTGCTACGATCCAAAGATTTACCGTATTCGCTTGCGACTCATCGCGACGAATACGCCCAACGAATACCTCGTCTTTACCGTGAGCATCCTTAGGCATTGGATACTCTAGTTTAGCTGGATTATCAACAACAATAATTCCTTCTTGCGCTTCTAGAGCAGCTCTTAATTCCGCAAGATCGAAATCATTCTCAAACTCAATATTCACAGACTCTGAGTGGCCACCAACTACCGGAATACGAACTGTAGTAGCCGTCACCTTGATGGAATCATCACCCATAATCTTATTTGTTTCTTTAATCATTTTCATTTCCTCTTTCGTGTAGCCATTATCTTGGAATACATCAATATGAGGAATAACATTTAAGTCGATCTGATACGGATAAGCTTTCTCTCCATCCTTACCTGCACGCTCGTTCATCAGCTGGTCAACAGCTTTAACGCCCGTACCGGTTACCGACTGATAAGTCGAAACCACTACACGTTTGATTTTATATTTCTCATGAAGCGGCTTCATCACGACTACCATCTGAATTGTAGAACAATTCGGATTTGCGATGATCTTGTCGCTCGCTTCCAACACATCTCCATTTACTTCAGGAACGATCAACTTCTTGCTAGGGTCCATACGCCATGCCGATGAATTATCGATTACCGTAATTCCAGCCTCCGCGAATAAAGGAGCAAACTCCGTCGATGTACCGCCACCTGCAGAAAATAAAGCAACATCTGGTTTCAGTGCAATAGCTTCAGTAGGCGTCACAACCTTATACTTCTTTCCCTTAAAGTCAATTTCCTTACCCTTGCTACGCTCCGAAGCTACGGGAATCAACTCTGTTACCGGGAAATTACGTTCCGCTAATACTGTCAACATCTCTGACCCGACAAGTCCTGTCGCGCCTACTACTGCAACTTTCATAGTTTAAATTTTTGCTTTAAATTTTAAGTAAAATAGATTATAACTCATTGTATCTAAGTGAGCAAACTTACTAAATAAACATCAATGTTTGCAATTAATTTTAGCTATTAATAAGCAATAAGCCTATTCACGGAACAATATTCAAGACATCAGTTATTTCGCTGAAATAAATTCAGAAAGTCCAGTACTTTGTTGACAATATATCAATCTAAAAGGAGATAGTAGAATTTGGCGATTTAGTACTTTCGTGGAGAAAATGATTTTACCCCTGGAAATGATGAAAAAACGCTCATGTTTCCGTCGAAACCGCAACAAGAATGAACGCTCTTGATGGTTTCTCAAGACAGAGATATGCAGAAAAAACAGGGTTAAAACACTTATTTTCTCACTCATACGTTTGCGTAAAATCGCTCTCGAGGGGGATTACCCAGCATTAATTTACTAATTTCGCCGGGGTAATCGATTTACATCGTTAATAACAGAAAATACCTTACATAAATATCATTGCAGCAATGAAAGAATGCATTTTGATGATTGGAGCCAACGGTCAAATCGGCTCTGAATTAGCAGCAGCTTTACGAATTAAATTCGGAAGAGAAAATGTGATCACCTCTGACATCAGACCTCCCAAAGAAATTGCCGAGGGTGAAATATTCGAAACATTAAACGTCCTTGACAAAGAAGGGATCCGCGCCATATTAGAGAAATACAAGCCCACACAGATTTACTTACTTGCCGCTATGCTATCTGCAACCGGCGAGCAATACCCTCAAAAAGCTTGGGACTTAAACATGAACGGTTTATTGAACGTTCTGGACCTTGCCGTAGAATTGGGAATCAAGAAAATCTTCTGGCCAAGCTCTATCGCTGTATTTGGACCACATTCTCCAAAAATCGATACCCCGCAGTATTGCGTTATGGATCCTAACAGTATCTATGGTATCAGTAAGCTTGCCGGTGAGCGTTTGGTAGAATACTACCATAACCGTTATGGATTAGATATCCGCAGCGTTCGCTACCCAGGTATTATCTCTTGGCGTACAGAACCAGGAGGCGGTACAACGGATTATGCGGTGCATATCTTCTTCGAAGCCATTCGCCAAGGAAAATACACGAGCTTCCTATCCGAAAACAGCGAACTCCCTATGCTATATATGGACGATGCCGTACGAGGAACAATCGAGTTAATGGACGCCCCGGAATCAGCATTAACCATTCGTTCGAGCTATAATTTAGCAGGAATTAGCTTCACTCCTAAACAAATAGCCGAAGAAATTAAAAAAATTCTTCCTAATTTTGAAATCTCGTATTCCGAGAATGATCCTCGTCAGGCAATTGCAGACTCATGGCCAAAAAGCATCAACGATGACGAAGCAAGACAAGATTGGGGTTGGAAACCAACTTTTGATCTGAAAGCGATGACAGAGGACATGTTATCGAATCTGAAATCAAAATTATAATAAAATGGGTAGAGCTTTCGAATTTAGAAAAGAAAGAAAATTTAAACGCTGGGCCAAAATGGCTGTCCAGTTCACACGTCTTGGAAAAGAAATTGCTATTGCAGTAAAAGAAGGCGGCCCTCACCCGGAAAACAACTCCAGACTGCGTACTGCTGTTCAAAACGCGAAAGCAGTAAACATGCCGAAGGACCGTGTAGAAGCTGCCATCAAGCGTGCTTCCGAAAAAGACGCAAAAGGCTATGAAGAATATGTATACGAAGGCTATGGTCCGCATGGCGTTCCAGTTTTGATCGAAACAGCAACTGATAATACCAACAGAACCGTAGCAAATATCCGCAGCTACTTTACAAAGTCCGGCGGCTCATTAGGCAAAACGGGTTCATTAGACTTTATCTTCCAACGTAAATCCATCTTCCGTTTCCCTGCTACAGAGGAATTGGATGTAGAAGAGCTAGAATTAGAACTAATCGATGGAGGTTTAGAGGAACTGTATGTAGAGGCTGATGAAGAAGGAAACGATGTAGTCGTTGTACAGACTTCTTTTGAAGACTTTGGTAATATGCAAAGATTACTGGAAGAGAAAGGTATTGAGGTAAGCTCTGCGAAGCTAGAACGCATTTCCCTATCACATAGTACACTTAGCGAAGAACAGGCAGCAGACGTCCTTAAATTGATCGATAAGATCGAAGAGGATGATGATGTGCAAGCGGTCTACCACAATATGGACTAATCCAACAACAGAATATTTAGAAGAGGGCTTTGCCCTCTTTTTTTTGTGCCTTATCCCTTCCAATCAACATTACCGTGCATAACTAAAAAGTAATCCCGATTATGTACATTTGTATATGCTGACATTCGCAGACTTTTTTGCCAAGAAGAAAATCGACATCAAAGCTTTAAAGAAGGCTGAGCCCTCTTTATATCAAGAATTTGCGGAACATTATGAACTGATGGGCGAGAAGAGTTTCGATCACAGTAAGAAGTTCTGGTTCAATAGACTTCGTAAAAGCTATCTCCTTCCGGAGGAAGCTATCAGTACAGCATCAGCGGCAAAACCAGCTCCTGCATCTAGCCCAACAGCGAACAAGCCGGAGACGGTAGCAGCGAAGCCAGCAGGCTTCCGTCCTAAGTTTAAAGCGGCAGCAAGCGCTGGAACGGCAGAATCGAAAACAACAGAAGCGGAGGAAAAAAAGGACGTGCCAGCAGCGCCAAAACCTGCCGGATTTCAACCTAAGTTCCGCCCTAAAGTAGCTGCAGCGGCAAAGCCTACCGAAGAGAAAACCGAAGAGGCTGCGAACGAAGAAACAAAACCCGCAGCGCCAAGCGGTTTCAAGCCTCGCTTCAAAGCGGACAACCTTCCTAAAAAAGTAGAAGATAGTCCAGCAGAAGAAACCAAGACCGCAAGCGATTCGGCCACAGCAGAGGCAGAGAATAAACCGGTTATTACGAAGCCCGCAGGCTTTAAGCCTCGCTTTAAAGCAGCCAATCCGCCTAAAGCGGTCGGGCCCAGCGCAGGGACTGCGCCTACTGCAACCGAGCCCCCTGCTTCCGAAAAAGAAGAGGAACCTAGCCCGGTCGCAAAACCCAAAGGCTTTACACCACGCTTTAAAGCAGGATTAACAAAAACAACAGCGAGTCCAGAGACTACATCTACCCAACCTAGCCCAGACATCCCAGATCAGCTGCCGGAGGAAAAACCGCAGACGCCCGATACGGAATCAAGCGAAGAAAGCGTTATTATAGCAGCAAAGCCTAAAGGCTTCACGCCGCGCTTCAAAGCAAAGAAAACAGCTGAGGAAGGAAAAGATTCTCCAACAGATGATGCTTCTTAATTCGAACTATCCAATATTTTTATATTTTTACAGACCTAATCAATACATATGTTATGTTAAAAGAAGAAAGACAGGCATTTATTATCCATCAAATTAATCTCCACAATAAAGTACTTTCATCTGATCTAAGTGTACAACTTAATGTTTCGGAGGATACGATTCGTAGGGATCTAAATGAGTTGGCGGAGAGCGGACAAGTGCTAAAGGTATATGGTGGTGCACTATCGAAGTCTTTCCACTACCCTTTCCAGGAAAACAATGTCTATGCAAAAGAGGCAAAGAAAGAAATTGCCAGCAAAGCAATCTCCCTTATACAAAGCGGCATGACCGTACTAGTTGGCGGTGGTACCAGTATGATCGAACTAGCGCGCTTGATGCCGAAGGATATACAGTGTACTTTTTTCGCCATCAGCCCATTAGTAGCCTTGGAACTTGCCGAGAAAGAAAATCTAGAAGTTATTTTACTAGGCGGGCATCTATCCAGAAACACCAATATTGTTTCGGGTTCTCAGGTGATCAATGCCTTGTCAGAAATTAAGGTCGATCTTTGTTTATTAGGAACCAACAGTTTATCTGTAGAAGAAGGAATTACAGATTCTGACTGGGAGGTTGTTCAGATCAAAAAAGCGATGATTAAATGCTCGAAGAAATTGGGCGTATTGAGCATCGTAGAAAAGCTGAATTCCAATCAGAAGATGCGTGTAGCACCATTGCGCGATATCAACTACCTGATTACCGACTTAGACCCCAATCATCCAAGCTTAAAAGAGTTCAGAAACCAAGTAACGGTTATTTAAATCTTACTTTTGTTCCTGCTTAAATTTATACCGAATGGCTCTTTCAACGAGCCATTTGTTGCTTTCGATAAACATATTGTGCCAAATCATATTGTAATCAATATTCTTATTGAACAACACCCTTTTCGCATGCTTCAGCATGTTCTTCAAGCTATATTTCGCTAATCCGTTGAACGGTTTCGCATAGTATGCTGCATGGTGCTGTTCCCAATCGCGCACGGCAGCCTCGTTCACATATTCTATATACGAGGCAGAATTTAGCTTCTCATTAAGGTTCTTCAGCCAAGTTGCAGAAACCGACTCGTCCTCCAATTCCACACGAGTCCCCGTTTTCTTGACCACTTGGAAGTCATACGCAACGCGCTCTTTGTTCTGGAAGTCTAAAGTCAACACCGCACCAAGATTCCACTGTGGATGATTGCTGGGGTAGTCAAAATAAAAATTCCCCAAGCTATAGCAAATCAGCTTGCCCTTGTATTCTTCAATTCCCTGCATCACATGCGGGTGATGGCAAATGATCGCATCAGCTCCTAAATCTACCAAACGACGATAGCGAGCACGCCATTCCGGAATCGGCACATCCAATAGCTCTACCCCTGCATGAACCTGAACAATCAACACATCGACCATTTTCTTATAGCGCTGTATATCCTCCTGAACGCGTGGGCTATTTACCCAAGCATGCCCAGCCTCTCGATCACCATTTAACGCCCCATAACCATTCTCGCCATACGCCAAAAAGCCATACTTCACATCGTCAAAGGTCTGCACTAAAATATCATAGGCATCTTCCTCCGTTCCTACGCCTAAAGTAACATCGTGCGGAAAAGCTTCCATGGTATGCAATAAGCCTTCGATTCCATAATCATAAATATGATTATTCGCCATCGGAAAGAGGTTGAATCCCGAAGCAATCAGCCAATCTGCCGCTAGCCGATTTTGTGCCACCAAAGGTCCTGTCTTTGCAATAGGACTACCAAAGCCCTGCAAGGGTGCTTCCACATTGCATGAGCGGATATCAGCAGAGAAAAGCAAGGCCTTTAATTCTTCCGACAGTTCAGGCTCCGTTTGCAACACCGCGTCGCCCACGAATAGAAATCTATGCTGATGTGATGCTTGCATTGCGTTTCTTTAATAAGGTTTCGATAGGTTTAATCGTAATATACGCAAAATAAGCTGCTAATAGACCGTTCCTAGCCCCTAATAGCTTCAGCACGCCTTTCACCTTCGGCGTATGCATAAGCGTTTGGAAAACGCGCTCTTTCGCGCCGATATTTAGGATTCGTTGGTTTATCCAGTCCAGATACCCCGGCTTGATCAATTCGCGCAATAAAGATGCATCCAGCGGTTCTAGCTGTTCATGCAGCAAAGCATAATAGTTTAGCGAATTTTGGTAGGTATATTTATGCTTCTCCTCTTCGAAGAGCAAATTTTGTTTTCTAAAATAATCTCGCTGCCATGCACGATCTTGCTTTCGCTCTACAGGCAAATTGAGCATCGCTAAGGCAATATCCTCTTCCACGAAAGGTGAATACCCCGGGAACCCCATACGCGCCGGCACAGCGATTAAATATTGTAGCATCATCATCTTGGTCCGCATTGCGGTAACAATTCGGAAGTCCGGACTTTTCAAGTCTTCTTTCTGTTTATCAAACAATGTTTCCGCAATCCCTGTGTAGTCTACGTTCATCGCCAACTTGGAGTCCGCACTCATCCCATGGGTATAGCCTAAGGTACGATACTGACTTGCCGACGTTATTTCCGGCACTTTGACGGCTCCTGCCCAGGCATCGCCAATGATACCGCTCAACAGTCCCAATTTCGCTTGATTTTCCTTCGCTCTAATCTTCTCGTAAAACTCCATATGGTAAGTTCCCGAAGCCGCCACCGCTGGGCCGAACTGATCGTACCAATCGTCCATATAGACGTTGAACTGCCCCAAAGGAATCCGATCCCATTGCGTCCCTAAGCGCTCGGAAAGCAAACCGGCATACACCGACTCGCGCGAAGCCCCCTGATTAAACGAAGTGCCATAGGTATAAGCATGAATACGGGATTTGTCATCGATCAATACATTCATTAATCGCGAATCAAAGCCTCCGCTGGTAGGGATAAGGATGTTCTCGGAAAAACCATTCGCCCAATTGTTTACGCGATGATGTATCAATTGGAAAACATCGTCCTCATGAGTTTCTTTCCCCAGTTCTGCAGCAATGGCATCCGCACGCTCGCGTACCACTGGCTTTCCATCTTCCAGATAAAGACGTTGGTTCGGCAACAAGAATTTCACATGTTTGACAGGGGTATGTCCGAACACGGAATAACCAAAGTCCAGATAAGCTGCTAAGCCCTCTTGATCAATCTCCAGGTTGCCGTAGTCAATGACATCATTGATATCCAAACCATAAGCACCTGTTTTCTCATGATAAAAAACAGTCTGATATCCAACCCAATTTCCTTGTGCAACAAAATCCATGAAAACTATTTAGCAATTTTTTTTTTAAGCATGCCGAGCACCTCCATCCAAATGGCATTTCCAATCAGGTGATTGATGCCGACATAAACGACTACGAATATAAGGCTTTGGCAGATGATGAGCAGTAAATCGTGCGAAATAAGCTGAAAATATAAAGGTAGATACGCCAATACCGCAGCGAATATACTGATGAGAAACGAAGGACCGAGATCTTTCATTTGCGAGAGGAAATGATAACCATAGACCTTGCCGCTCATCACGGTTGTTGCCAAATAGATCAATATTCTTACCACAACCTGCCCGTAAACAATATATATAATACCATGTTGATAAGTCAACAACAGCGCGATTATCGCCAAGGAAAATTTAGCAATTTCCAGGCCTAGGGCGTATTTCGAACGCCCCTTAATATTTAAGAAGTTGACATTCATATCTGCAAAGGAGATAAAGAAGCCAGCAAAACATAACCATTGAAAATATTCGACAGAAGGCAGCCACTTTTCCGTCAGGAAATAACTGAAACCCGGCCTAGCGACTGCAATCGCCAAAAGGCTAACCGGCAGCAACACAAAAGCCAAAGAAGACATCGATTTCCTGCAGGCATTTAGGAATCGCGGATAATCATCTTGGATAGGCGTTAGGGTCGACAGGGTTGTGCCCTGAATGATCGCAGAAATCATCATCCCCGGTGTCTCTCCCCACTTATTCCCGGTATAATAATAGCCGGTTTCCTTAATGGAAAAATGCTTACCGATAAAAGAATAATACAAAGGCGAAAGTGCTTTCCCCATCATATTAGCAACCATAAAAGACAATGAAAAGGAGGAATGATGCTTAAGCGAGGCCATGGACACCTGCGTGCTCAACTTCCAATCGCCCCAATACCAGAGCATCGCGGTGCGAAACAAGGTATAGAGTACCGTCTGTAGCAGCAAAGCCCAAACGCCAAAGCCTGTCAAAGCCAGAACAACGACGATAATCCCGGAAAAAAAGATCGCCAATACATTGATTCTCGCGGTCACATTGAATTGGAAATTCTTCAGGATCTTCACATACTGTACAATTCCGAAAGCGTGAATCAGCAACTGCAGGAACAGCACTCGCGCATAGAGCGCAAGATTCGGAATACCATAATAATCCTCGATATAAGGCGCAAAGAAAAATAAAATCAGGTAGAAAAAAATACTGACAAATAGATTAAAAACAAACATGGTCGAATAATCCAATTCATCCACTTTTTTGGAGCGTACTAAAGAAGTGGCTAGTCCGCTATCGACAAATGCTGTGGCGATCGTCGAGAAGATCATCAAAACACCAATCACTCCAAAATCCTCTTCATTTAAAATTCGGGAAGTGATGATCGTGACGAGGGTAACAATGATCTGATTACCAAAACGATCAAGGGCATTCCAGAAAAGGCCGTTGAGGGTGATGTTTTTTGTATTATCGCTCATGAATTTTAAAACTCATCAAATTTAGGAAAGATATTTGTACAGCATATAAAAAATACCAATATACATAAGCATTGCGAGATTAACTCCATATATTTGAACAATATAGATAGTAAAACCCCTTCATGTTAGCACCGATTGCACTATTTGTTTATAACAGACCCGTTCACACTAGAAAAACACTACAGGCTTTAGAAGCCAATAGACTGGCTGATCAGTCTGAAATCTACATCTTCTCTGATGCTGCAAAGACGGCCGATGATATCGACGATGTCAACAGCGTACGCGCCATTATCCGAGAACCCTGGAAGTTTAAGCATATCTATATTATTGAACGTGGACAGAATAAAGGTCTTGCGAATTCGGTTATTGACGGAGTAACGCAGGTGGTGCAGAAACATGGGCGCATCATTGTGTTAGAAGATGACCTCGAGACTTCCCGCTTTGCGCTGACCTATTTCAATTCCGCATTGAATCAATATGCCGAGAACGAGAAAGTGATGCAAATTGCAGGCTATATGTATCCCGTTGAGAATCCTAAGTCGCTTCCTGAGTCATTCTTCTTTCGTGTAGCCAGCAGCTGGGGATGGGCAACATGGGACCGTGCGTGGAAGCATTTCAATCCGGATATCGAAGAACTGACGAAGGATTTTAAACGCCGCGACATCAAAGCCTTTAGCGTAGACCATAGCGAGAACTTTTGGAAACAGGTGAAGCAATTTAAAGCCGGAAAGATCAATTCCTGGGCAATCCGCTGGTACCTATCGGTATTTAATAAGCAGGGCTTGGTCCTCTATCCGCGCAATTCCTATATACAAAATACCGGAACTGACGGATCCGGAACCCATTCTGATGTCGATCAGGTCTATAAAGTCCAATTGGCGAAAACAACAATCCGTAAATACCCGGCCCTTGTCGAGGAAGACCCGATTGCATTCTCAGCGATTAAGCATTTCTACAAGAATAGAAAAGGAACATTTTTCGAACGCTTAGCTCGCTTCATCGAAAAGAAAATAAACCAACGGAAGGCTAAAAAAGCAATGCGCTAAAGTGTATCAGCACGTTTGAACACCAAGGTGCGTTTCGTTTTGCCGGCTAGTTCGTATCCTTTCTCATTCAGAAAGCGGTAAACTGCCGACTGGCTCAAATCCTTAATGCTCAGCTCTTCTTCCACCAACACAAAAATAGGTCTATAGCGCTCCCAGTCGTTCGACTGCAATACGATATAGTCAAATCCTTCCGCATCGATCGACAGAAAGTCAATCTCCTGTCCTTTGGGCAAATGCTTGTCCAAAACTTCCGAAAGTGGCAGCGTAGGAACAGGAATGCTCTTGACCAAATGGTATTTAGCATTCAAGCCGTCGCGCTTCTCTGAAATCTCCTGAGAAAAGCCATTTAAAGCAGGCTCATTGAAACAGTAGTAGGTCAGCTCCTGCGGACTCTCACTGATTCCGATATTCAGATTCACATCCCGACGTCGAAAAAATTGAAACCATTTCATCGCTTCCGGTGATGGCTCAATATTGATTCCGCGCCAACCTTGCTTGTAAAAAAACATCGTATTCGAAAAACGATAGGGATGATGTGCACCAACGTCTACATAGTACCCTTTGTAGCGCTTGCGTGTCTCGTAAAAACTGCGGATGAGCATATCCTCGCCCTCTTGTGAATAAGATCTGGAAAAGAAAAACTTATCGATCGGAAAGTACTTTAAAATGGTCTTTTTTAATGAGGGCATTCAGTTTACTGGTTTAACTTATTAAATAACAGCAATAAGTTACAAATAGTATCTGGAAAGATAAAGAATGGGAGAACTTTTAGTATAAATCGCGTATTACTTATTTTTTTTCAACATCTGCTCATAATACGGCGACTCCAAGGCTTCCCCTTTTAAATCCTCAAAATTCTTTAAGTACCGCTTATTCTCTTTATCCATGTTCGATTGAAAGAACACAAAAAAGCTACTCACCGCTTCATTTCCGAACGAGGCGGTAAGCTTATCAAACTCGTTCAAAAATACTTCATCAGCATTTGTATCTTGCTTATACGCTTCAATCTGCTGGTACTTCTCCTTGCTTGATGCATCCTTCTCATCCAAAGCTTTATAATATACCTGGCTCAGCTCCTTGATTTTCGAGTCCTTACGAGCAATAAAGTCATGATAAGCTTTCCAATAGGTTTCTGCAATAGCGCAGCTGCTGCACTCTCCTAATTCTAAATTCACCTTTTCCACTTCGTTCATTTCGATATCTTCAGCGCGAAGCCCCTTATCGAACGAAAACTTATAGTCTGCTTGCTCCTTCGGATTGACGTAGAAGGTCTTATTGACTAAGTACTGCGTGCCTACGCCCTGCTGAAATTCGCGGCTCCGCAGATAATGATGCGGGATATAAGTTCTCGGCCAGCGCAGCATAACGATGTACATATCCTCTGGCAAACCCGAAATCGTAACGAAATCACCTACAGGGACCACGGTATCTAATATTTCTTGCCCGGTCATATAATGAGAAAACTGGATACCAACGGAGTCCAAGTCTAAATTTTCGACCGCAAGACGTACATCAGAACCAGAAGATTGACAGGAAGTGAAAGAAATCCAAAAGAGAAAGACAAAGGGAAAAAAGCGCATCAAATAAAAATCAATAAATGGTTAAATCGCGAAAAACCTTTTTTGAACAGCTCAGCAATCTCATAGATAATTTCGCAACACAAACTTAAAAATATTTCGCAAAAATAGAAATGTGATCCGCTAATAATTTGTAGAGAGCTCGTTGAAGGTCCACTCGTATCATCATCTGCTTAGAACCCTTTCACTCCCCTTTCAAACCCAATGTATAACCCAATCAAAAGCGCTTCCAAAGGGCTTTGATTTGGGTTTGATTAAGGTATGATTTAGGACTATCCCGAAGCAGTCTATAACTTTGCCAAAATACGGTCGAAGATAATACCGCGATATTCCGTACTTTTGTGTTTTGAAATTCGGGACATCAGCATGCTTGAGAAGAAGCCAAAAATTTCCATAATCACCATTGTGTACAATAATGTTCGGGATATCCGCTATACCCTAACCTCCGTTGCTAAGCAGGACTATCCGAATATTGAATATATTATTGTGGACGGTCTATCGACGGATGGAACCTTGGATGTTATCCAGGAATTTAAGACGCATATAAGCGTTTTGATTTCGGAGAAGGACAAGGGCATCTACGATGCGATGAACAAGGGCCTGCGTGCTGCCACTGGCGATTATGTATTATTCTTGAATTCCGGCGATGAGTTGTTTGCGAGCGATACCTTGAGCAAGGTCTTCAACTCTGCGCCTGATGCAGACATCTATTATGGGGAAACAAAGCTCGTGAACGAGGATCGGGAGATTCTCGGCGACCGCCGTCATGCCTGCCCGGAGCAGTTTGACTGGAAGTCGTTTAAATATGGCATGAATGTGTGCCACCAGGCGATTTACGTCAAGCGCAGTATTGCTGAGCCCTACGACTTGCAATATAAGCTTAGCTCGGATATTGACTGGGTCATTCGTGCGGCAAAAAAGGCGAACAAGATTGTCAACGTCAAGGATTATGTAGCGAAGTATTTAGTCGGTGGGATGTCACAGCAGCGACACAAACAGAGCCTCAAAGAACGCTACGAAATCTTCAAAAAATACTACGGTTTCATTCCTAATCTTTTTAACCACGGCATTATCGCCTTGCGCTTAATGCTACATCGATTTAAAAATGGCAAAACAAGAGACTGATTTGTTCCGTCCGGAGATGCTCATTGAGCTGGCAAACACGAAGATGCCCTTTGGCAAATATCAGGGTTATCTGCTTTGCAACTTACCGGAACCCTATCTAGTGTGGTTCAAAAAGAAAGGATTCCCACCCGGAAAATTAGGGATTCAACTTGCTAGTCTGTATGAAATCAAGGTGAACGGACTGGAATATTTATTACGCCCTTTGATCAAAAAGTGATGCGTATCAATTTTTATTTTTCCTAATTACGTATCTTTGCGTATAATTTTTAACATTAAACGCCGTTTGCAGCGGTATCAATGAATATATGGCAAAATATCAAACCCTGCTGTACTATTGTTACAGCCCGATCGAGAACGCAGAACAATTCGCTGACGATCATTTAAACTTTTGTAAATCCCTTAATCTTGTAGGTCGTATTATTGTTGCTGACGAAGGCTTGAACGGTACTATTTCCGGCACGCCTGAATCGGTAAAAACCTATATGGACACGGTACACGCGGATCCTAGATTTGCAAAGACTGAATTTAAGATTGACGATGTGGAAGAACTTTCTTTCATCAAAATGCATTGTCGCTACAAAGAGGAAATTGTACACTCAGGACTTAGAGACCCTAAAGTAATCGATCCGAACAAGCAGACAGGTAAGCACCTAGAGCCTCAGGACTTCATGAAGATGAAAGATGATGAGGATGTTGTTATCTTGGATGTTCGCTCAAATTATGAGCATTCGGTGGGCAGATTTAAGAATGCTGTTACATTAGATATCGAAAACTTCCGTGAGTTTCCTGAAAAAGTAAAAGAACTGGAGCAGTATAAAGGCAAGAAGATATTGACATACTGTACTGGCGGTATCAAATGTGAAAAGGCATCTGCATTATTATTAAAAGAGGGTTTTGAGGATGTTTATCAGTTACACGGGGGTATCATCAAATATGGTAAAGAAGCTGGCGGAAAAGATTTCGAAGGCAAATGCTATGTGTTTGATAACCGCGTTACGGTAGATGTAAACTCCGTAAATCCGGAAGTAATTTCTACTTGTAGAAACTGTGGAAAGACAACTTCGAAGATGATCAATTGTGCCAATCCAGTGTGTAACGAGCACTTTACGCAGTGCGATGAGTGCGGCTGGGAGATGGACGGCTGTTGTTCAGACGAATGTAAAACACATCCTCGTAAACGCGAATATGATGGAACCGGATATTACGTAAAAGTTCCGCAACCGGTGAACATCGAAAAAATTAGTAAACGCAAGCATAAAAAACTTATTAAAAATTAAAGTTTTCTATATTTATCAAAAAAATCCATTTATCTTAATACCATAAATGGATTTTTTATTTTCTAACAATAAACCTCAAAACACTAATGGAAAGCCAAAGAGTTGACATGTTTTTAATGTCTCATAACAAGTACTTTGAATCGTATCATTTAATGGAAATCAAAGACTTACTAACAAAGGCGGACGACAGCAAATTTACCAACGTACAAATACAACAGTATAAAGATCCAACGACGGTATTGATTGTATCCTTACTAGCGGGCCCTTTAGGTATCGACCGTTTTATGATCGGAGATACAGGACTTGGAATCGGTAAACTTTTAACATGCGGCGGCTTCGGCATCTGGGCAATCATCGATTATTTCTTGATCATGGGTGCTACGAAAAGCAAGAACTTCGAAAAATTAGTACAATCATTGAGTTACTAAAAACGATATCAGCAAAGAACAAACTATACTTTACGACAGGTATAGTTTGTTTTTTCGGACTAATATGGCTTTATATCGATTATCATAGTCCGATCGGAACAACCTTATGCCCGATTAAGCATGTTACGGGTTATCCCTGTCCATCCTGCGGAACAACCCGATCTGTAAAAAGTCTGCTTGACGGCGACATCATGCAAGCCATCATGATCAATCCCTTAGGATTGCTGGTCAGCGTTCTAGCCATCGGAATAATCGTGTTGATGCTGATCGATGTTATTTTTCGAAAGGACTACTTCTTTCGCGCATACCGCTGGATCGAGCACACCTTGCAGAAGCAGCGTTTATTAAGTATCATCTTAATTCTTTTCATCCTTTTAAATTGGATATGGAATATCAAGAAAGGACTATAAACTTCTCGCCAAGAGAAATTACGGAGAATGAACGGGAGTATGCTTCCAATAGCTACCTCATGTCATTGTTTGCTCTTTTTGTGGGCTTACCCCTCCCAATTTTTAATCTTTTAGCAACGGTCATCTTCTATTTAGGGAATAGAAAGTCGACGGCCTTTGTCAAATGGCATTGTATGCAAGCGTTAATATCGCAACTGTTCATCTTTTTCTTCAATACCGTTGCATTTTGGTGGACAATACGGATTATCTTTTGGAGAGACGAGATGATGACCGACGCGGAATTCAATCGTTATTTTTCCTACCTGACAATCGTTATCCTCATCAACATCATTGAGATTATTTCAACGATTTATACTTCAATACGTACCAGAAAGGGCATTCATGTGCGTTGGTTTCTATTTGGTGATATCACAGATAATTTGTTTAAGAGATGAAGATAGTTGGAAAATTCATTTTACTTTTAGCTGGTATTGCGGCTTTATACTTTGGTCTTTCTCAGGTAAACTGGAGCAAGCTTTTCGAGTTGGACGAGAAACAAGAAAAACTGGAGAAGCGGTTGGGCAGATTGGTGGTTGATGAGTTGGAGCATACGATGACCGTGATTCGAGATGATAGTGTCAAGCAAATTGTAGATTCTATATTCAATCCCTTAGCTTCCAAAAATGGCATTTCGCGCAAGAGCTATAAAATCATGGTTGTAGAGGATTCGCAGGTCAATGCCTTTGCGCTTCCTGATCGACATATCGTACTGACCACCGGTATCATCAATTTTCTTGACAGCGCAAACTACCTTTCCGCAATACTAGCTCATGAAATGGCACATTGCGAAAAGAAACATGTGATGAAGTCGCTGATTACGCAATTCGGATTGGACTTGCTCTTATCAGGATCGGGCACCTCCGAAGTAACCAATTTTCTTACAGGCCAGGCCTTCAGCAGGAAGTTAGAACGCGAGGCCGATGAACAGGCACTGGTTTATCTAGAAGAGGCTCGTGTAGATCCGAAAAGCCTCCAGCAGGTGATGGAATTATTTGCTGTGTATCTAACAGGTGATCTTGACCTGACTTGGGCATCAACGCATCCCTCGCCGAGTGATCGCAAAGCCTATATTGAAGCTAAAATAGAAACATTGGACGCTGATGCAGGCTACCGAGCGCCGATCAAGTCGAGTACCTGGAAGAAACTACAATTGCTAATAGAAAATTATTCACCAGAAGTCGATTAATCTTGTCCCCAACGCCATTCACCGGAGATTTTTAGCGGCTCTTTCATCCCTTTGTCTTCGAGGAACTGCTTGATAGCGGTATCCGATAGTTTAATTGCCGGAATTTGGTCCGCATTCGCTAAAGCATAGAGCAATGCTGCGCTTACGCGAATGGTTTGCTCTAAGCCCCCTTTATCTACCAATCCAAAAACATCGCGGTTAGAGTGATAGTACATGCCTGCATTATTCGGCAATGCGCCACCCCTTCCTGTAGCCGTAGGAATACCTTGCAGCATAAAGGGCTGGTGATCGCTATGTAGACCTGCTGCTATGCTGTTTTCGTTTTTAAATTTATCATCAACCTCCGCATATACAGCTCCCCACTGATCAAAAAGTTGCTTCATTTCTTCTCTCGTGGTAGTAAACCCTATCGGGGCATTCACCATGTCAAGGTTTATCATATACTTGATCTGGTCAATTTTGCCCTCTTTAATTGCCT
This sequence comes from Sphingobacterium sp. UBA6645, assembly GCF_002455685.1. Classification (NCBI taxonomy): domain Bacteria; kingdom Pseudomonadati; phylum Bacteroidota; class Sphingobacteriia; order Sphingobacteriales; family Sphingobacteriaceae; genus Sphingobacterium; species Sphingobacterium sp. UBA6645. The sequence goes on along the minus strand of NZ_DKLH01000051.1, from coordinate 33,263 downwards.
GATCCACGTAGGCTTTGGCGCCTAACAAGCCCTGCTCTTCCCCCATGAACAGCACAAGATCTATCGAACGCTTGTTTTGGAAGGCTAATTTTTTGAAAGCTCGTGCGATATCCACTACGGCAAAAGAGCCAATTCCGTTGTCGATTGCTCCTGTTGCCAAATCCCAGCTATCCAAGTGACCGCCAATAACAATCTTTTCATTCGCCAGGCTCGTCCCTGGAATATGCACCAGCACATTGCGCGCCGTTGCCGCGCCGGACTTATTCTTCATATCGATTGCCGCCACTATTGGCTGCGAAAGTAAGGTTTCTTTCCATTTCATCCCATCTTCAAAACCGATGCAAACAGCCGGAATATTAATCAACTTACCGGTGATCGATGCTGTACCGGTTAAAAGCACATTGCCTTTTACGCTGTTGATAAAGATAATGCCCGCAGCTCCGTATTTCTCGGCAAGTGCGGTTTTTTCCGATCGGTGCAGATTCTTTAGGCCTTGACCTGAATTCGGCAGGATATGCAGAAATACCAAAGCGATTTTATCTTTTACCTTTTCGCCCACATGCTGATAATCGGCTTCTAGGCCATTCCCAAGGTCGACAAGCTCGGCCTCAACCTTTGCGCGAACGGGAGAATGTGCTAGGGAAACTGATGGCACCTCCTGCTTATTGAACCGCAGCTTTAATGACTTTCTGGACCATGCCTCCGCGGAAAAAGGCTGATAGGATACTTGATAGCCATAAGACTTCAAAAGATCATGCACATAGGTCTCTGCCTTCTTTCCGTTTTTAGAACCGGTGAGGCGGTGTCCAATCTTTTCCGTGCTATATTTTAGTCTGTCGTATGCTTCCGAATGTTGATTGATATCCTGGTATATTTTTTCAAAATTATCTTTCAACGCCTGCTGCGCAAATGCAAATTGGCTTAAAAATAATAGGCTGATTAGGTAGATTCTTTTCATAATAGAATGAAATTACAAATTCTTAGGGAAAATGGCGAGCGGATGGAGTGCTTGGGTTTAAATATCCCTAGCTATCCTAAATAGATGGGCTGTAAATAAGATCTAAAACGTAGAGCCCTTTGACTAAAGGGCTCTCGAAAGAAAATTCGAACAATATTATCCCATTAATAATGAGCAATAATATCATCCATCTGTGCAGAAATAGTTTTTAATCGGGTTCTATCCCCGCCCGGTATTTCTACGGTTATCCATTGTCCTTTGTAATTCACCTCGCGTACTTTCTTCATGACGGTCGCCCAATCGATATCGCCTTTGGTCAATTCTACGTTAAATCCCTTCCATAGGCCTTCGTTGTTCATCTTCTCGCGGCTGAACTCTTTGATATGCAATTTGAAGATACGCTTGTCGAGTACTTCGATCCAGTGTTCCGGCCAGCCGTAGCGAAGGACATTGCCGATATCAAAATACCAGCCGACTAAGGGGTGGTTTATTTCATCGACAAAGCGTGCAGCTTCAATCGGGCTCAGAATAAAGTTGTTCCAAACGTTTTCCAATCCTATTTTCATACCGGTCTTCTCGGCGGCAGGGATTAATTTACGAACGGAATCCAGCGCATTATCGTAAGCAGTTTTATAGGATACTTTCTCGTTCACAACACCCGGCACGACCAGTACAGTGTCACCGCCTAGCTCTTTCACCTCTTGCAATGACTTCGTGCAGGAGTCGATGATAAACTTGCGCACTTCGGGATCAGGATCCGAAAGTGGTTTTGACCAATGGTCTTTATTGACCAAAGTAGGTATTTCGATGCCGGAGGCTGCTTTTGCTTTCAATAGATCTTTGATTGAATGGGCAACCGGGCTATTGAATTCAATGCCATCAAAGCCTAAATCTTTAACCAGTTTGAATTTATCGACCAAGGGAATTTCCTCCTTAATCATATCAAAGCCTATCCCCTTTTTAAGCTTTCCCTGTACCGCGGCCTTCGGGAAGCCGAAATTGGCTGCTGCTTGTAGTTGGGGTGCAACGATTGAAGACCCGGCTAGTATGGCTGCAGATTTTAAGAAATTCTTTCTGTTCATAGTTTAGATTTTAATGTTTACACCGGGAATCGCAATCGGTAAATCGTACTTCATGTCCCATGAGAACTCCGCCGGACTATAGGTCTCGTTAGACGCTAATGCGGCGTCTAGCGTCACTGTTTGCCCGGAATACGCTGCCATTCGTCCGGCTAATGCTACTAAATTAGATTTTACCATCCATTCTCCATCATTTTTTGGTTTATTTTTTCTGATGGATTCGAAGAGCTCATCATGTTCTTGTTGGTACATGCTTCGCGAGTTGGATTTCTTATAAGCATTCTCGTCCGTAAACTTCGTTTCATCATCATACTTCCACGGCGATTTTCCGGTGATACTGTGCACACCAGTACGGCAGTCGACAAGGCATTTCCCTTGATCGCCGACCAATTCCACCATGTAAGACGGTGCTGTGTCGCTTTGCTGTCTGGATGAGAAATAAGATTTGGAGCCGTTTGGATATTCATAAACTAAAGCGAAGTGGTCATAGATATTGCCAAACTTCGGATCGGTTCTTTTTTGGCGCCCACCGGAACCTGTCACTTGGATAGGCAGCTGATCGCCCATTGCCCATTGCAGCATATCGATACTGTGGATTGCCTGTTCAATGATATGGTCGCCGGAAAGCCAGTTGTAGTACAGCCAATTTCGTAGCTGGTATTCAAAATCTGTCCATTCTGGTTTTCGCTCTTTATACCATAATTCACCGGTGTTATAGGTGCTTTCGGAAGCTAAGACATTCCCGATCTGTCCATTCAATACTCTGTTGAACGTTTCCCGCTTCGGCAGGTGATATCGCCAACAGAATCCTGCCACTAGGGCTAGGTTCTTTTCTTTGGACTTTTGTGATGCCGCAATAACGCGGCGCAGACCAGGTGCATCGACTGCGAACGGTTTTTCACAGAAGATATGCTTTCCAGCATTGACAGAAGCCTCTAGATGGCTTGGTCGGAAGGCCGGTGGAGCAGCTAATAACACCACATCAACATCCGTCGCCAAAAGCTTCTGATAAGCATCTAGACCTACAAACTGATTGTTTTTTGAAACCTGCACTTTCTTGCCCATCTTCTCTGTAAGTGTCTTATGCGACTCGTCTAGGTGATCCTGAAAAGCATCAGCCATCGCATAGAGAATGACGTTGGGATCTGCGTTGAGGGCTTCCATGGCAGCGGCCGTTCCACGACCACCGCAACCTATAAGTCCTACCTTCAATGTCTTATTATTTAGCGACCATACACGTTCTGAAGCAATCCCGGATTGGTTCAGTAAGATGCCAGACATGGTCGTAAGGCCTGCTGCTTTGATAAATTTCCTTCTTGAAAAAGTCATAGTTGTTAGGTTTTAATGTTGATTAAGGATTTTGTTTCAAATTGCTATTTCTATTGATCTCTGCCTGCGGAACATAAAATACAACGCGTGGATCCGTAGGTAAAACCTTTTGCGTGATATTCGTTGTTGGGGTATTATTCAAGGAGTGCGTTCCTGGATAATTTCTTTCCATCGGCATATTATTTCTGAACAAGTCATATGCACGGTGGCCTTCGAAAGCTAACTCTAGATATCTTTCTTCCATTACGGCTTCAAGAACAGACATTCCCGCAGTTTGCAGATTGCTTGTCGTGCGCAATGCAGCGCCTGTCAGTCCGGCACGCTGACGCAATAAATTAACATCGGCAAGTGCTGCCGCTGTATTTCCGGACTTCGCTTGTGCTTCTGCACGAATCAGATATATTTCTGCCAGACGCAGGAAGATCGGCGAGCTAAGATTGATCTGCCCTTCTTGTAAAGCGTACTTATTGACATAATACATCGGAGTAACCGGAGTTAACTTCTGATTGTATTGCAGTTTTCCATCCAATAAATAAGGGGTGATAAATGAGTTCCTTAAGTCGTTCGGATAGGTTTGAACCAGATCATAATATTTTTTGGAAGCATAGATCTCCGCCCATCCGCTGACGCCTTGTCCAAGCGGATTTCCTGCGACATCGCCACTGAAATACATGGAATTGATAGAGCTCATGCCTCTATCTTCCACTTTGGTATGGCGGATACAAAAGATCGTTTCCCTGTTATTATCCGGCGAGCTCTTGAAAAACCCTTGATATTCCGAACCTTCGAGGAGCGAATAGCGACCGGAGTTGATGACTAGATTGGCATATTTGATGGCATTCGCATTGTCTTCCATATAGAGATAAACACGCGATAGCAATGCGTAGGCAACCTCTTTAGACGCAAAGGAATTGCTTTTGTCTTCAGACATTAATTCTGCAGCTTTCAATAGGTCTGCAAGAACGAAGTTGTACACCTCTTTCACCGAGCTGCGCGTTAAGACAGCGGTTTCTTCGTCTGTCAATCCTTCTCTTAAAATCGGAACACCCATATTCTCACCTTTTCCTTGCGGATAGGGACGTCCGAATACACGCACGAGATAAAAGTGAACCATTGCACGTAGGTATAGATTTTCGCCTTTTAGTTGAAGGAGACCGGCAGAAGCGTCATCTGGGACGAATTCGATTACTTTGTTCGCCGCAGCAACTATCTTATAGGATTGCGACCAGAAGTTGGTTGCATGGCCGGAGGTATTGATATGGTTATAGCGATACGCACGTGTTAAGTCGTCGCCGGAGGATTGTCCCTGCGCAACGGCATCACCCGGGTATTCCATCAGGAAGTGACCGCTACGGATATAGGCTTCGCTTTTTAGTAAGGCATAACTACCGATAGTAGCCGTTGCGACATCGGCCTCATTGGTCAAGGCAGCCTCTTCATCGATGTATTCGGTTGGGTCGTAGTATTTCTCACAGGAGAACAGCAGCGTAAAGCATGCAATGAGTGTTATCGAGCGATATAATGATGCTAATTTCATTTCTCTAAGTTTAAAAGGTTAAGTTTAGACCAAAAAGGAATCGTCTTGTTACCGGATATTTGAAGCTCGACATACCTGAGCTTAAATCTACCTGGCTAAGGGAAACTTCAGGATCTGGTCCCGAAAAATTGGTTAATGTCCATACATTGTCCGCACTTACGAAAACATGTAGTTTGGATAAACGCATCTTGGAGATTACGGATTGCGGTAGGTTATACCCTAGCTTGATATTTCTTAGGCGCAGGTAACTACCGTCTTCCAAGTAACGTGACGAGGACTGATTCGACTCCTTATTTCCGCCGACAATTGGTTTCGGATGTGTTGCATTATCACCTGGTTTTTCCCAACGTGTCCAACCATCAGGCAATACCATCGAGTTGAACGCCTCGTACAGACCATCATTATCAAAATACGCACGGGTATCATTGTAAACATAGTTGCCATAGACAAAGTTGAAGAATGCCGAGAAGGTAAAATCCTTATAGGTTAACGCATTGTTCATACCTCCGGTAAACTTTGGTGCTGCGGAGGTTCCTGTGAACTGACGAGAGTCTGAGGACGCTGCTTCGCTGTATTTGTTGGTTGTTGTTTTGGTTTGATTGCCATTGCCATCAACGGTAATCTTTTCCCAAAGAGGATCTCCGTTCTCTGGATCCACACCCGCCCAAATTGGGAAGTTATAGGCATCCATATCGTAGCCTACTGCAATTGGTTGTCTCGCTCCTGGGTTGAATACCTCAGCGCCATCGCTTAACTCCAATACTTTATTTCTGTTGAATGCCATATTGAAGTTGGTTTCCCAAGTGAAGTCCTCTTTCTTGATATTTTGAGAAAGGATACTGAACTCAAGACCTCTATTGCGTACCGAACCTGCATTTACCCATACATAGCTATAGCCTGTTGTTGCTGCAAGGGGCTTTCTATACAAGAGCTCACTTGCTTTCTTCTCATACACGTCCAAGCTTACTGAAATACGGTTCCATAGGGAGAAGTCGGCTCCGATATTTGCGGACTCGATCTTTTCCCAGCTCAGATCTGGATTACCCTTTTGATATGGTGCTGCTCCCGGAAGACCGGAGTAGCTAGCCTCCTGCGTGATGCTGTATAGACCACGCGCACCGAAATTCGAGATACCATCGGCATTACCCACCGTTCCGTAAGATCCTCTGATCTTTGCGAAGGTGATTGCCGGGTGATTTTTCAAGAATTCTTCATTAGTTAATATCCAGGAAGCACCCAATTGATAGAAGTTAGCGGTGGAGTTATTTCTACCGAATTTCGAAGAGAACTCATTGACAAAGGAACCGATCAAGAAGTAGCGATCATTAAAGTTGTAATCTGCTTGTGCCAGGTACTTTCTGAAGCCTACTTGATCTCTTGCGCCGCTAGGGTTCTGCAGAACTCCTGTAGCAACAGACATCACGTCTTTGCCTGCAGGAAGTCCTTTTCCGGAGGTGTTACCCCAAGCTGAAGTGGTAGTTTCTACTTCGGCTGCACCTAATAGAACGAGGTTATGCAATCCGAATTGTTCCGCATAGCGAACGCGGTTGGAAGTCAGGTATCTTCTGTACTCGTCTGTTCCGTTATAGAGCTCGCCAATATTTGCACCGCCTTGTTTGGTTCTGCGATCGTAGTAAGTTGCAGAAGATCCATTGCCAAGCTGAATACGGTTATAGCTGGATAGCGTTAGCTTGCTGGTAACATTATAATCTAAATTTAGGTCTCCACTTACTTCCCAGTTTTTCGAGCGATTGTAATTGTATTGCAGGGAATGTAGGAAGTTTTCTTTCTCACGGCCTGTCCAGCCTTCATAGAAACGACCATCGATTGGATTTCCATCCGCATCGAATGCCGGGTCAAATGGCAATCCCGTATAGGCGTCATACATGGTATTGCTGTTTTCCAGCTCGTTCTTATTGACCAATCCATTGACATATACCGCTGCTTTGAAACGATCGGTAATCTGTACGTTCAGATTGTTACGGAAGTTATAGCCCGTATTGCCGGTACCTTGAAGTGTTCCCAGTTCTTTGTAGAAAACACCGGAAGTATAGTATTGCACTTTTTCCGATCCGCCAGAGATCGAAAGGTTATGGTTATTGACATAACTGGTTCGGAAAGCTAGATCCCACCAGTTGGTATTATTCTCTAGTAACTTGGCATCGCGGTTATAGAAGGTGTTTTGGAAGTCGTATAATTCCTGAGAGTTCATCAAGCGGAAGCTTCCTGTCGTTGCTTTTCCCATCCCGAAGGAGTTATTGAACTCTACTTTGGTCTGCCCCGGCTTTCCGGTCTTGGTGTTGATGATGATAACTCCGTTCGCCGCTCTGGAACCATAGAGGCCTGTAGCAGCAACATCCTTCAATATAGATACAGATTCGATATCCGCCGGGTTATAGCTACCTCCGATATTTCCATCGACTACTGTCAATGGCGAGGTACTTGCTGATATGGTACCTGCGCCACGAATGAGCACGCGAGGAGGGCTAGAAGGGTCTCCAGATGCCGTAGAAACGACTACCCCCGGCGCTTTACCTTGTAGCATGCTTGGAAGATCATTAGCAGTAACGTCTTTTAGTTTTTCTGCTGATATGGTGCTTACCGAGCTCGATAAGTAACGAACTCTTTGGGTGGAATACCCCACGACAACAACTTCGTCGAGGTTGTCAACTTGTCCTACCAATGTAGCATCCACTGTTGCTTGCCCATTGATCGGGAGTTCTTGGCTGTTATAGCCCATTGCTGAAAACACGAGTACCTGCGCGGCAGCCGGAAGGGTAAGACTGTAATTACCATCGTTGTCTGTGGAAGTACCAACGTTGGTTCCTTTCACAGTCACCGTTACGCCACTGAGCGGAGCTCCTTGATCATCAGTCACTTTACCCGTTACTGTACTTTGTTGCTTTGCACTAGTTGCTCGGATACTGTTAGTGGTAGGCTTCGAATTTGCATTCGCTTCTTTGATAACAACAGTATTGTTATTGATCTCAAAGGTGAGATGGGTTTCGGATAACACCTGCTTTAACGCGTTCTTGTAATATACATTCGTTACATCAATGGTCACCTTTTTATTTGCGCGGTTGACCAGGGTGTTGTTGTATAGAAGCTCTAAGCCTGTTTGCTGTTGGATTTCATCCAATACTTTTTGCAGGTTAGCATTTTTAAATCTTAAGGAAACATTCTGCGCATAGCTTGCTGCAAATGTTTGCACGAACATTAAACATACGATAAAAACAATAAGTTTAACGGTCATAATGCCTCGGATCAGCTTGCGCCGATCAAAAAGCGTCGTTTTAGGGTTGAGTTTTCTCATTGGTTAATAGATAGGGTTATAAGTTTAATTGATTGAATGCGATAAACGGCCCCTTAAGCGATAGGCTCAGGGCTACTTAGAATTTAAAATTTACGTTCCTTTGCTAACGATGATCCTCCTGTCTTTAATTTGAAATTTATAATTCGATATCTTTTCTAGGTTCTGAAACAACTCGGATAACTGGCGCGTGCGCTTGACCGTCCCACTAAAGCGGTCGGTGGTTTTGTCGGATATTTCAATCTCTTCGATGTCATACCAGGTTTGAAGCTTTTCCATAACGGTGTATATATCCTCATCGGCAAATTTGAATAAGCCTTCTTTCCATGCCATTTCATTGGCGATATTCACATGTGCCGTATCGATTTTGCCGTCGTTCAGATGGGACGCCGACTGCATCCCGGGCGTCATGTGCATCTCCTGCTGTTTAGTTTTTACCAATACCGATCCTTCCTCCAAGGTGGTTACTACCTGCTGCTTTTTTTCATCGGTAACAACATTGAAGGAGGTGCCTAAGACGTTGATTTGTGTCTCATTGGCATTCACGATAAAAGGACGCTTCTTGTTATGACTCACTTGAAAGTACGCCTCACCTTTTAAGGAAACGCGACGTTCTGCTTGCGTGAATGCATTGCTGTAACTCAATTGGCTCGCCGAATTGAGCAATACTTGGGTGCCATCCGATAAGATAATGTGCGAGACAACGCCTTTGGGAGAACGAAAGGTTTGTTTCAGATTAGGGGCATTGCTTACTGCACTGATCTTAAACTGCAGTTCTTTATTGGCAGTTTTGAGTACCTCAATGCCTCTACTTCGAAGAACCGCTGAATCAGCATCCAGCAGTGAAAGAACCTCACCATCTTCGAATAAGATCGTTGCAGCATTTGTTGAAGGAAGCGAGATGTCGTATTTCTTTGCGGAAGGTGTGCTCGTATCAGTAGCCGTGCTATTCCACAAGACAGGGATAATAAAACAAAGACCTAGAAAACAGGCGGCAACCAGAAACCACTTCTTGGGATTGAGGAACTTGATAATATTCGATTTAAGCCCTTCTGCGCGCGTCGGCTTCTCAGGCTCACGCTCATCCCCCTCGCGTAGTGATAGTTCTTCTGCGCGCTTCATATTAAGGTTTAAGAGCACTCTGTCGAGTATCTCTTGATGTTTATTCTGCGGAGGACTAATCTCCTCTGTCGTTAGCTCCTGAAGGATACGTTGCTTTAGCGTTTCGTCCTCTTCACGCTGAAGGCTATCCAGAATAATCTGTAAATCTTCTCGCGTAGAGTGACCAGCAAGATACCTGTCAAAAGCGATTTGGATATCGGATTTCGGCATTGGTCAGTTTAGGTTTTATAAGCTAATACGCTCAACTCCTAAAAAGTACCTATCCGGATTTGAAAAAATTTAAAGTTGGCACCAAAGGAAGACAAAAGTTGCTAGCAATCTGTACTGATACAGCGGTAGATTGCTTTTCAATAGGGAATTTGCTTTTGTCAGATGGTTGTTGACAGTGGATTTACTGATATTTAAGGTTTCGCAGATTTCTGCGTAGCTTTTTCCTTCGATCTTAAACAGGATAAAAACCTTTTGACACTGAGGGGGCAGTGCTTTTATCGCATTCATCACGTTTTCTTGCGTCTGTTTAAAGGTGAGCTCCTCTTCGATATGTTGATAATCCTCTGCATACTGCTTGATGAATTCATTCCTGAACCGCTCGTCTAGCGCCATTCTTCTGAAATGGTCGTAGACTAGATTTTGTGCTATCGTGAATAGGAATGGTTTCAACGATTTATCAGCGTCTATCTGATCCCTCCGCTCCCAAACCTTGAGAAAAAGCGTTTGGAGAATTTCTTCTGCAGTCTCCTCGGATTTGACAAGGCGAATGATTCGACCAAGCAACCGGAGGCTATACCGCTGGTAAAGCTGCGTAAAAGCTTGATAATCTCCAGATTTTAAACGGAGAAGTAGCGTTTGCTCTTCATTATATGGCTCATAAGTCTTCACCATCAGCTAGATTCAAAAAGGTATTGTAATGGGTATTGGTTGAATATCAAATATAAATAAAAAAGTATGATAGCAAAATAGTTACAATTCTTTTAAACCGTTTTTGCAATCGAATTTTGAACCTTTCTTTAGGCAATACCGTATCTAGCCGCTTTTACAAGCGGCAATCATCACAAACAGGAAAATCTATTGCTGTTTACTTTTTAAACTTCCACTGAACGTAGTTGATGTTCTTATCTACGGCAAGGTATTTTTTCTCGTAGTATGTTTTGATAGACAATACCTCGTCCACTAGATCAGAATGATATAGATCGGTGGTTTCTTTCAACTTAGGAAGATTCTGCAGTTCGATCTGTTCTACCGTATAGGCGTAGAAGCCATCGTTGTCAGTCTTTAAGTGCATAATACCTTCCGGAACAAGGATGTGTTTATAACGCTCTAAGAAAGTGGGATTTGTTAAGCGTTTCTTCTCGCGGCTTTCCTGTGGTTGAGGATCTGGGAAAGTGATCCAAATTTCAGAGACCTCACCCTCCGCAAAATACTCCAGAATCGTCTCAATCTGGATTCTCAAGAATCCTACATTAGAGATGCCTTCTTCAATTGCCGTCTTTGCACCTCTCCAGATACGATTCCCTTTGTAATCAATACCTATGAAGTTTTTCTCTGGAAATAACTTTGCCAGATTGACGGTGTATTCACCTTTTCCACAAGCTAATTCAAGGATAAGTGGTTTTTCATTTTTAAAGAATTCTGATGCCCATTTGCCTTTAAACGGTTTACCGGCATCTAATTGTACAACATTTGGAAATGTCGCTACTTCTGCAAATTTTCTTAGTTTATCCTTACCCATTACTTTGAATTAAGTCGCAAAAATAACCTTATATTTGTACTAATCAATACATTCTCGTGGAAAAACAAGCGAAAATATACGTTGCAGGCCATCGTGGCATGGTGGGATCTGCGATCTACCGCAAATTAAAAGAGCTAGGATATACCAATATTGTCACTAGAACATCTAAAGAGCTCGACCTTCGTGATCAGCAAGCAGTTAAAGAATTCTTTGAGTCAGAAAAGCCCGAATATGTGTTCCTAGCGGCCGCTAAGGTCGGTGGAATCATGGCTAACAATACGTATCGGGCGGATTTCATATATGAAAACCTCGCTATTCAGAACAATGTCATACACTTTGCACATGAGAACAATGTAGAGAAACTGATGTTCCTAGGCTCGAGTTGTATTTATCCGAAGATGGCGCCACAGCCTTTGAACGAGGACTCATTGTTGACCGGCACTTTGGAATACACCAATGAACCCTATGCAATAGCGAAGATCGCCGGTATTAAGATGGTAGAGTCGTACCGTCTGCAATATGGCGACAAGTATATTTCCGTTATGCCAACGAATCTCTATGGCATCAATGATAATTACCATCCGGAAAACTCGCATGTGTTGCCGGCGCTGATCCGTAGATTCCATGAAGCTAAGGAAGCCAACGCAGCATCAGTTACCATTTGGGGAACTGGCACACCACTCCGCGAATTCCTGTATGCTGATGATTTAGCAGACGCCTGTGTTTTCTTGATGGAGAATTACGATGAGTTGCAGTTCATCAATATCGGGGTAGGAGAAGATATCAGTATTAAAGAGTTGGCAGAAACCATTCAGGAAGTTGTGGGCTATACAGGAAAGCTGGAGTTTGACAGCAGTAAACCCGATGGCACGCCAAGAAAGCTTATGGATGTAAGCAAACTACACAGCCTTGGCTGGAAGCATAAAATTAATCTAAAGGAAGGTATAGCTTTGGCTTATCAGGACTTCCTGTCAAAGGAAAACGAAAAACGAGACTAATAAGTCTCGCTGTCCTTCGGAATTCCGTAAATATTGTCTTGCACACTCTCCTCTGCAGTAATCATTGGAGGGTGTTGCGGAGGCGCCACTTGAGCCGTCACGACTTCGGCTTCCGCTAATTTTTCTTTCTTCTTTTTCTTTTTCGGCTTAATAAAGGATGTAATCTTGTCAATTACCGAAGACACGCTAGTTTGATTGACCTCACGAGCAGCAGTCTCCGAAGCAAATAGAACAAGTCCTTTCTTCAACCAACTCGCATTTTTCAATAGCGTACGATTGAGCACTAATGGTAGTGCAAGTTGCACTGTCTTAGTTAACCAATCCGACTTGCCAGATCCTTTCTTCGAACCTATTCCCGAGATTAATCCTTTAACCATATCAACACCCGGCACATTAGAAACAACCATATTGAAGATTCGAGCAGGTGCTTCTACTTTGTGTTTCAAAAGCTGATATTGATTCGCTAAAAATTGCTCATGCTCCTTCTTTTCTAGCTTCAGACGAGCAATCTCAGTTTGTAAATCGGTAATATTTGAAATTTTGATTCTCATAGTTGTCTATACTCGCTCTTTTTCTTCTTGTTCCTGTTTCAGTTCTTCTTCAGCCAATTTCTCTTCTGCTGTTTCTTGGGCATTATAGGTCGTATTGGTCGATGCGTAAGCTGTATCCGTATTAAGCTTCTCCTCTTCCTCTTCATCATCGGGATCATCCCACTTCGCAAGGATCCGCTTAATCGATAAGTTCATGAACTTCGCTTCCAATTTTGGTTCAAAAACACGAATCAATAGAATGATGATCAAAAATATCCCTCCTGTTGCAAGAAAGCCTAATGAATAGCTTCCGAGAACTTCGCCTAGATAGAAACCTAGAGCGAGCGACCAAAAGAAGATCACTAAGAGTGTCAACAACAACTTACTGGCATCAACGATTAAAGATCCCATTATCCGCGTCATCCGCGAGATGGCTTGCAGCTTTAATAGTTCGAACTGAGTGTCGAGATACTCCTTTGATTTCTTAAAGGATTCTGAAAAAGAGAATTTTTGTTCTTCCATGCATTGATTTGATTAAATAGAGCTGTAGAATAAGCTATTCACAGCTCTATTAAATTATGTGAATAAGTTTACTAGATGTAAACGAAATTACGCGTGTTCTTCGATTTCCTCGTCGATCATCGACTCAGCTTTACCTAATTTAGTTTTCAAAGTAGCTACGACCTTTTCTTTAAAATCATTTAATTGATCGAATTGCTCTTCAGCACGCTCTTTAATCGCATCGCCTAAGTCAGCTAAGGATTCGTTGATTTTCTCTCTCGTATCAGAACCTTTGTCTGGTGCGAATAAAATACCTAATACAGCTCCTGCTGCCAAACCAGCTAATAAAGCTGTTACGATTTTTCCATTATCATTCATCTTAATATAGTGTTTTGTTAGTTATACAATTGTTAAACTCTACTTTCATTTAATATAACAAAAAAAAGACCGTTTCGTTTTCATTTCCTAAAACTTTGTAGAAACTTAACTCTAAATGACAAAATAGCATTTCTTATGTTTCAATAAATAACGAGTCCGCTTTTAATTTCCTTTATATGAAGTGTCTTATTTCTACAACACTTTGTCTACTTAGACAGAAATATTAACGAAGAGTTTAATGCACGTGTTTAACGAAATACAATAATTTTTGAGGAGATTCGTTAGACATTAAAATATAGACAGATGTATAAAAGCCTGAAAAACATTCTTCCGATTATTGCCCTTCTTTTGTTTAGCACTTACAGCAATGCACAGAAAAAAGAACAGCTCAAGATTGATATGGATAGCATCCTTGCGAAGTATCAAGCTAAAGTCGGGATAGCTATACACAATCATGATTATACTGACAGTCTGACTGTAAACGGAGATTTCCACTTCCCTTTTCAAAGTGTCTATAAGTTTCACTTAGGGATTGTGATTCTAGATCAGGTCGACAAAGGTAAATTAAGCCTGGATCAGCCTATCAAAATATCTAAAGAAGCGGTTACAACGGAAATGTATAGCCCCATAAAAGATAAATATCCTAATGGTGTCACTTTACCCCTGCGAGAAGTCTTAGAATACACCATAGCAGCCAGCGATAATGTAGGATGCGATGTTTTGTTTGAGTTGTTAGGTGGGCCAGAATATGTCCAAAAGTATTTTGAAGATAAGGGATACAGCAACCTCTCCATCAAACTTATCGAAGCAGTGCAGCAGAAAGAGTGGAATAGGCAGTTCGAAAACTGGACGACGGTAGGCTCGAGCAACCAGATATTATATGATTACTATACGAACAGCAAGAAACTGCTTTCAGCAAGCTCCCACCAATTTCTATGGGATACCATGCGCGGTACAACAACCGGACCGGACCGTCTAAAAGGCGATCTCCCCAAAGGTACAGTCGTAGCACATAAGACAGGCTATTCCGGCAGGCACAGAACGACGGGTGTTATAGCTGCCCTGAATGATGTAGGTGTGGTCAGCCTTCCTAATGGCGAAGTCTACTATATCTCGGTTTTTGTAACTGATAGTGAAGAAGGAGAAGCGGGAAGCGCAAAAATCATCGCCGAGGTATCAGCGGCAGCTTGGAAGTATTTCAATTAAACATATACACAACAGCCTTTTAGCAAAGAATTAATATTAACTATAAAATAAGTTAATTATTTTTATAGAAATATCTAATTCTAAGATGCTTGCAAAAACCTACAGTAGCGCAGTACATGGTATCGATGCTACAACCATCTCCGTAGAAACCCATATCACATCCGGAACACAGTACTTCATCGTCGGCTTGCCGGATGTGGCGGTCAAAGAAAGTATACAGCGTATTGAGAGTGCTATTCTTGCGATCAACCATCAGATGCCGCGGCAAAAGATTGTTATCAACTTAAGCCCTGCCGATATCCGTAAGGAAGGCTCGGCGTACGATCTAGCCATTGCCATCGCGGTATTAACCGCCTCCTATCAAATCCACAGCACAGAACTGGAGGACTATGTCATTCTTGGCGAA
Organism: Sphingobacterium sp. UBA6645; assembly: GCF_002455685.1. Lineage (NCBI taxonomy): Bacteria > Pseudomonadati > Bacteroidota > Sphingobacteriia > Sphingobacteriales > Sphingobacteriaceae > Sphingobacterium > Sphingobacterium sp. UBA6645. The sequence continues at coordinate 18,180 of NZ_DKLH01000051.1, read as the reverse complement.
CTCTCCCTCAACGGCAAGATCAACCCCATCAAAGGCGCTCTCCCCATTGCTTTACAAGCCAAACGGGACGGTTTTAAAGGCCTGATTCTTCCTAAAGAGAATGCTGAGGAGGCTGCCATTATCGATGGATTGACCATCTACGCCGCTAACCATCTTTCGGAAGTTGTCGACCATTTAACTAATCTCGAACGACTCCCGACCGCCAGCATCTCCATTGATGATATATTTCAAGAAAACATCAACAACTACGAAGTGGATTTCTCCGAAGTTCGCGGACAAGAGAACATCAAGCGAGCCCTAGAGATCGCTGCTGCAGGGGGACACAACGTGATTCTCATTGGCCCACCGGGCGCAGGGAAGACCATGCTAGCAAAACGACTACCAACCATCTTACCCCCGCTAACAATAGACGAATCCCTGGAGACTACTAAAATACACTCGGTGTCTGGCCTACTGCCTAGCGTCTCCTCGCTTATGACCGCGCGCCCTTTCCGCGCGCCGCACCATACCACCTCAGACGTAGCGCTCGTTGGCGGTGGCAAGAACCCCCGACCTGGAGAAATCTCCCTTGCTCATAATGGTGTGCTGTTTCTCGACGAGCTGCCTGAATTCAAACGATCAGTACTCGAAGTGATGCGCCAGCCGTTAGAGTCCGGCAACATCACCATTTCACGCGCCAAAATTACGGTAGACTATCCATCCAGCTTTATGTTGATAGCAGCCATGAACCCCTGTCGCTATGATAACTACAGTACCCCGAAAAAAGAAGCACAAATCGTCGTTAACAGAGTTGGGTACCCAACATTTCAAAAATTCAATAAGTTCCTTTAGATTGGTAAAATTCTAAAACGGATAAGACAGAAGAAGAGCAAGTTTTAGATATACCAAATGAACTACTTATTGGAACTGTAAGACTTAAATACTGATCTGTTTCACATACATTGAAGATCCAAAAAGTCTCAAAAACAAAAAAGAGGCTATTTAACAGCCTCTTCTATTCAAAACGTCCTTTGGAAAGAACAAAAAACTAAAAAGCAAAAACTTACATTTTACTCCTATAATCCACTAATTTCTTTTTATAATCCTCTACTGTATAGTCCATTATTGTACCAACCATCTCTCCATTCTTAAGTGCTTTTTCAGCAATTTCTAAAGCTTTAGACTGATTATCAACTGCCTTTGCATATTGACCTGCTCTGCTATAACAGGTAGCTAGCGCATCAAAAATCAGCGGATTGGTCACCTCGGCCGTACTTCCAAAATTCTCTGCAGCCCAGAGATAGGTCTCCCCCGAAAGCTTTTCACTTTTAGACACTTCACCCAAAATTATAGCAGGAGCCGTCTTATACTGCTTTTGAAATTCGGCAGCAAATGCAATAGCCTGCTTTTCATCAACGTCGTTCAATAATGTCGTAAACTTTAGAAGATCCATTGGAATTTTAAGGTCCGGTTTTTGAGCAACTGCTTTGTCCATCAGCTCAAATGCTTTCTTATGATCTTTGGCAGCCAATGCGTCCTTTATTGGATTAAAAATTGCCATCATAACTTCGTTCTGCTCACGAGTTTTCTGAGCGGCCTTATCGGCCTTTTCTTTAAACTTATTCATATCGTACGAACCGTCCAGCACTTTCGGAATAATAGAATCCAGCTCGCTGGGATGTCCTATCCAGATAATGTGGCTGTTCTTAACCACAAAACTGGCCGGAATTCCGTTCTGGCCTGCTGCCCTCAACCATTTGGTAGCCATCGACTGATCCTTGTCATCCACAAATACCGTGTAGCCCATATTTGTATCATTGCCTTTGACAAACTTCTCAACTGCAGGAACAACCGTTTCATAAGATTGGTCTTTCCCGACTTTCTCCCAGACATTGACACCAACAAAAGTTATTTTACTATCATACTGCTTTTGAAGCGTAGTGAGGTGCGGCATTGCCCCTTTACATGGGCCACACCATGTCGCCCAAAATTCCATCACATAAATATGGTTGGGATCAAATGCTTTAAACTCTTTACCCTTCAACCATTTGGAGTAGCTGATAGCTGGCGCAGGGTCGCCTATATCCAGCTTTTCGGGCGTCTGCGCATGAGTATAACTGCCAAGGGCAAATAATGATATTATTATCATCAAAAAACCGTTTATTATCAGATTCTTCTTCATTTTGATTTTATTGTATTGTTAATAGTTCTGTGTAAGTGTAGTATTAAACTGGGTCGCACTCTGGGGAAAAGGCAGTATCCATAGTGGAGAACTGGCTTTTAGAACATAAGTCTTCCCATTGATGATCCTCTTGGTCGTTTCTGCATAGGCGGGCTCGGTGTTCCATCGCTTAATATTGACAAAGTTGCGCCAGGTAAACAGAAATTCGATCCGGGATACTTTCTTTAGATGGGCCATCGCTGTGGCAACATCTTTGGCCACAAGCGGCTTATATACTTCCGGTGCAATTCGGCGGATCCGGATCTTTTCAATTTCTTCCATACCGGCAGAAACCTTGTCCGAGCGGATTAAACACTCGGCTTTCATCATCACTAGATCAGAAACCGTCATACCACCACTATTTCCTTCATAACTAATGGCAATCCATGCAGGAATATCAGGTAGTCCAACATAAAGGGGCCCAAGTTGATAATTATAAACATTGGTATAATCTTTAATAATGTTACCGGGCTCATAATAATCGCTCAATATTTCGTAGGTGGGTGTCAGCAAACTTGGGTCAAAAGTATCGGAAAAGGCATAGAACAGATTGTCCTGGGCCGTCAGGCCTTTTCTGCTCAGAACACGATTGGCTCTGACGGGTTCCGACAGAAGATATCGATGGTCTTCTAATGTGTTATTGATTGCCAGAGCGCTGTTTACCGCATCGAGCGCTCCAGAGTAATTCCTTATGGACATCAGAATCTTTGCTTTTAAAGCATATGCAAATGCTTTTCCAAACCTCATACTGTTTTTAGGCCTGTCAGGAAGTGCCTGTGAAGCAATAGCCGCATCCACATCAGCAAGCATCCTATCATAGACCTCCTGAACTGTCAGCTTGGGATTTATCTGCTCAAAATTGATATCGGTCACGTAAGGTATTCCACCGTCGGTAGCAGCGGTGGCTGGATCATATGCTTTGGCATACATATTAACCAACAGAAAATGCATGTACGATCTGAGGGCATACGCCTCGGCTTTGAGCTGGTCCAGAAGCTTTCTGTCGCCGCTCGCCTGATCGGCATTGGCCAGCACAATATTTGCTACCATAGCTATATTCTTGTATAGCCCGTCATACCTTGAATCCGTAGCTGTCAGCGCCGCTCTATCAGCAGACTCATCGTAAGTCAACAAGACTTTGTCCATCGTCAGAACATTGGAAGAAATCACATTGGGGACATTGTATGCCAGAAGATACATATCGTTGACAATCAAGGAGAGTCTGTTAAAATTAAATGCACTGCCGGAGTAGTTGACATTCATCAGCTGGTCAAGGTCATCGGCGCGATTCAGTAGATTCTGTCCTTTCGGCACGAAGTCTGTGTATTTTGCACAGCCATATAGGCCAAACAGGAGAACAAAAAGCGCCATAAAATATGGTGTAAATCTTATTTTCATCTCTTTAATTTTTATAATTCTGATCAGGGTTTCTTACAGTAGGTTAAAAATTAGCGTTAATGCCAAACACAAAAGATGTCTGCACTGGTGCTCCACCGGTTCCCGAATCGATATGGACATCATTTTGCCGAGTCCATAGTGATCTTGGATTATTCAGCTGGAAACGAAGTCTGATATTCCTTGCTCTCATCCGGGCCGCCAACTCCGCTGGTAAAAGATACCCTAAGGCAATATTGCGTATTTTAAGAAAATCTGCCCGTCGCACCAGATTGTCTGAATAATAATATTGATTCGACGGTGCAATCTGATAATACTGTCCGCTTCCGGGTATATCTGTGTCGGTGTTTTCCGGTGTCCAGCTATCTAGTAAATACGAAGGCAAAGCGCCATAGCCGGCAGACTGATAGGCAACTGGTACCGGTCTCGCTCTAAAATAGTGCCCCCCGTAATACATGGTAAAGATACTCAGTGTAAAGCCTTTGTAGTAAAAATCGTTATTGAAACCAATCGTTGTTACTGGATCACTGGTTCCAGAAAACACAACGGCATCAGCCTCGTCAGGGCCCAATGTGGTCTTCGTGGCTACACCGGCAGTATTATACCATTGTGCCATTCCCATATCGTCAAGACCTGCAAAACGGAATGAGAAAAGCGAATTGACCGGAAAACCTTTACGATATGAATCCCCTCCTGCAAGTGTTATCGGATTGCGCGTTAATTCATCCACTTCGACAATTCTGTTTTTATTATACGATCCTGTTAAATTACTTGTCCATCCGAATGTTCCTGCTGAAGAAGGCCTAAACCAGTCATAGCTTAAATTGAACTCCAGTCCTTTATTGACCATGCTGGCATTGTTAATAACCATTGATGAAAACCCTTCCGAAGGATCGAGCCTCTTTTGTGCGAAAAGGTCCGTACCCTTACGGTGGTACCAATCCATAGTTCCCTTCAGTCGATTGTCCAGAATACTGAAATCAATTCCTATATTCATTGTAGCGGTCTTTTCCCAACGCAACTGTGGATTAGGCGGATTGGAGACAATGGCATTGGGCTCCTGAGTCAGATTATTGATCCCAGCAGTACCGACAAGCAGTGCGCTCACATTACGGATGTTTCCTGTCAGGCCATAGGAAGTCCGGAGTTTCAGATAATTGACCCACGGATACTGCCCAATAAAATTTTCATTGGAAGCGACCCAAGATGCTCCTACTGACCAAAGTGGTCTGCCCCTATATTTTTCATCGCCTCCAAAAAGGTCAGCATAATCTTTGCGCAGGGATCCAAACAGATTATATTTCCGGTCGTAGGTATAAGTGATGTTCGCATATCCCGAAGCAAAGCGATGCATAACATCCTTCTGGAGTCCCATGGATACTGCTTCTGCAAAATGATATTGATACAGAGGATAGTTGAGGTTCCATAGGGTTCCCATCTTCTTCTCATCCATTGCATCAAAATTGACGGTATTGGTCAGCTGTGTCTGGAGTTGATCATCGTATCCCAATAAAATCCCATTTGTACCATAAGACCGTGTCTGTCGAAACTCCATTCCGGCCAGGGCAATAAAACGGTGTCTGTCAAACGTACGGTCGAAGTTAGCCTGAAAACGCGCCGTATAATTGGGACTGCGTAAATGGGATGTCGCCAGTTTGCCGCCTTTCGGAATGTAGGATGGGTAGGATACCACTTTCGTAACAGGATCTTCATAACGGTATGTATACACGTTATGGAGCCATCTCATCGTATAACTGTCTTCCTCTGAATAACCAGAAACATCTGTACGGATATCTTCATATTGAAACATCGGCTGCAAAGACAAACCATCGAATGGTTTGATATTTAAATTCAGATAATATCGCGTATTCAGTGTGGAAGTGTTTATAAAATCACGTTCCAGCTCATCCATATGGTTGAAAAGCGCAGACTGCAGCTCGGGACGGCTCTCGGCGATAGTGTTGTAGATGTTGAAACGACTGTTTGTATAATAGGCACGGCTGCCGTCGTCGTTAAACAACCGCAGATAAGACGGCACATTAAAAGGAGTTTGTGCGAACTGGTTGTTATGAGTTCTCTCCTTCCCGATGACACTGTTAACGCCGTAGTCAATATCAAGCCACTTACCGACACTATAACCACCTTTATAGTGCAAATTCAGGCGGCGGTCAAATGCATTGATCAGACCTTTGTTATCATTCGTATAATTTAGAACAAAACTATTCTGGGCTTTGCCACTATTGGTACGCAAGGCTAGATTGTATTGTTGCAGGACGCCTTTTAACAGGGCATGGTCATGATATTCTTTTGCAAAGTCATTCCTTTTGTAATTGTTCAATATTGCATCGAGTTCCGATTGGCTGATACGGTCTGTCGCGAGCTGATAATAGGCATATTGCACAGGAGTAACAGGCTGTCCTGTAGTTATGTTATTCTCTAAATCTTGAATAGGCTGTTTGACGCTTCCGCCGCCGCCGCTGAACCACCATTTGTAATAATTACTTTCCCAGTCTACCTGTTCACGGGGCGACATGTAATTATTGTAGCTGTATTCCGGTTTTTCGGTCACAGTTACATTAGCTGAAGCTTCAACAGCAGTCCGCCCTTTTTCGGTCGCCTTTTTTGTCGACACAACAATAACGCCATTGGAAGCCCTTGCCCCATATATTGCCGCCGCAGCAGCATCCTTCAGCACGGTTACGGATTCAACGTCATAAGGATTGACATCAGCAATCGAACCTTCGATCGGAAGTCCGTCGACAACCACCAAAATGCCCGTTGATGCTGCCATTGTACTTGTGCCACGAATAGTGGCTTTTCCCTGATATTGCACCAGCCCGGGCACAACACCCTCCAGATTATCCATTACATTTACGGTATTGCGTTTTTCAATCTCCTTGTTGCTGACCGTCGTGACTGCTCCGGTAATATTTTCCCTGCTTATCTTCTGAAAACCTGTATTTACAATCGTCACTTCATCCAGATTGCGCAACAGTGGCTTCATAGTAATTATCATATATTCCTTCTGGGCAAGCTGTCCGGCCGTGACAATTGTTTCAACAGTTTCATAGCCAACATAGCTTACTTCCAGAACCTCGTTGACACGCAGCTGATCAAAGCGGAAAAAACCTTTACTATCGGTGGCTGTCGACTGATCGGTATTTTTTATTTTTACGGTAGCTCCTGCGAGAGGAACAGATTTATCGCCAACGACCAGACCCGCGAGTCCTCTCTGCAGATTGTTTCTGTCCGTAGTCCCTTCCTGATCCGTTTTTGTGCCGGGCACAGTTGTGATCACCACAGATCTGCCTTCGATGGAAAAGGTGAGCTTGCGTCCCTTGACAATAGACTGTAAAGCTTGGGGGAGGCTCACATTTTTCAAATCAACACTGACGGATTGATACTGTTTAAAAATATCCCTGTCCAATAAAAAATCATATCCTGTCTGCTTGCGCAAGCTTTTAATGATATGCTCCAAGGGTGCATTTTTTTCCATGATCGTAACACGCTGTGCATACGTCGCCCCGTAGGCATGCATCAACATACATGTCATGATAAAAAAGACTAATTTCATAATTAATAATAGTTTAGGTAAAGGCCACATGCGGTGAAAGCCACCCAATAGCACATTTTTTTTCATACTTTTGTTCTGGTTAATGGTTCATGTCTGATTAGAGTTGTTTGTTTCATTAGCAGGTATTTTTTGAGACAGAATCATTTTCATTCTTGGCTGCGGGGTGGTGGTGCACCCCGCGGCTTTTATATGAATTCTACTGATTCTCCCCCCATTACCTGACCTTGGCAAATTTTAATTGGTCACTGTGATAGTCCTTTCTTTAATTTTGAATTTTACTTTATTTGTTCTTTCGATCTGACGCAAGGTAGTGATCAGATCATTGGATCTAGAGATGTATCCCCACAGTTTTAGCTCTTTCGGCACAGTTTCTGTAAATTGAACATCAACGTCGTACCAGCGTCCGATGGACAGCATAATTTCATATATATTTCCGTCAATCTTAAAATACCCGTTTTTCCATGCCAGTATATCTTCTGTATCCTGAAGATGCACGTCGATCTGGCCCATTTTGTTGACGGCCTGCTCGCCCGGTAATATCTGTTGCTCAGACTTCCCGGTCACAACATTGACAGCGCCTTCAAGCAAAGTTGTTTTAACAAGCCCTTTCGATTCTGCATAGGCATTGATGTTGAAATGTGTCCCCAGAACGTGCACTTGCTGGGATTCTGTGGCAACAATGAATGGCCTTCTGTTTTTGCTGACCTCAAAATATCCCTCTCCCTGTAATTTTACAGTACGTGTACTATTTTTTGCAAGATCGGATTTAAAGGTCAGGCTGGAAGCAGAATTCAGCCAAACCCTAGATCCATCAGGCAGAACGACCTCAAATATTTCACCGTTTCGCGTAGTAACAGTGTTGGTAATATTGTTTGGGGCCTTGTGTGCGTCCTTCTCTTCGGTATAGACAAGGGCACCTTGGGCATTTTTAGAGACACGGACACCATACCCCGATGTGATCAGTCCGGCGTCCGCAGAATTGAGGTCGATCTCCGTGCCATCTGATAATGTCAAGGTAGCACCAGTATGCCCTGCTTTGATTTCGGGCCCGGCATAATTGATAACATCATATTCCTTTTGCGGTAGAAGCCACTTATATATGCCCACAGCGCACATCAAAATGAGCACCGCTGCAGCATATGAAAGCCATCTACGCTTTTGCATTGTCTTCGAATTTATCCGCGAGCGATGGTCTATAGTCGCCCACATCTCCGATTTTATCCTCATAAAATCTTCAGGCGAATCGATTGCGGGCTCTCCCATTCTGTTAAAAGCATACCATTCCTCAACGATGTGCTGCTCCTTTTGTGTGGCCAGACCAGAAAGATATTTCTTGACAAGTTGTGCGCCGAGTTGTTTATTCATAAATCGATATGTGTTTTTTTGACCCTTCAGTTGTATTATACCGTTGAGGAAAGCTTTGGGAGTAGAAGAATTTAAAAAAATATTAAATTACGTATAAAAAGAGAGCAACGTAATCAAAAAACCTAGTTGTCCCTTAGGAAAATCAGTAGTATAACTCCGAGCGAATGGTAACGAGAAAGTCTCACTTTCAGAATTTTGAGGGCATTCTGAACCTGCTTTTTTACAGTGGACTCACTTAGTCCCAGTCTTTGGGCGATTTCCCTATGCGACAGATCCTCAAGCCTGCTCAGTTCGAATACTTCGCGCATTTTGGCAGGTAACTTGGCAATTTCAGCCGTAAGTAACAGCATCAGATCTTTTTCGTCAATTTTTTCAAGCGTTTGATCACTGACCATCAGGTTATACTTTCCTATTTCCGCCAAATAATCACTTCTTGTCTTTCCTTTTTGGATGTATTTAAGCACCCGATTACGTGCGGCGACATAGAGATAAGACGAAATGCCTACATTATCTCGGATAAGCTCGGATTTCTCCCAAATCGAGGTAAAGAGATCCTGTACAAGATCTTTGGATACATTTTCATCTCTGAGCATTTGGTTGATCTTGTAATAGATCATCATGCTATAGCGATCGTAAATTTCTGCAAAAGCACTCCTGTCCTGCCGCTTGAGTAACGTGACCAGTTCGCTATCTGACAAAATGTTATAGTTATCCATGATAATTGTTCTGCTGCATCACAATGCAGTTCCGGTTAGCACAGGTAAATTCAAAATCGATTAACTGCTACAATAGTAGGAAAATATTGTAAAATACAACTGCTTTTTATTATTTTATTGAAAAGAGTCGCTTAGTCGATCCTTCAACAAATTCATAAAATTCCACTTACTTTCATTATTAAATGAGCAAAACAGTCTGATATATTGATAAAAAATATATTTAATTACTTTACACTAACTGCCGAATCACCATTAAAATCATAATCAGCTAGTAGCCTTTCAATTTTTGCCTTTTTAGATTTTTTACCTCGACCATTCTCCCATCCACAACTGTTTCGGGGTCTACTCCCATTATTTTAGCGAAATGTTTACGACTTAATCCATTTAAATACCTATAAGCCATTATTCTACCTTTAAATGTATTCAAGTCCAACACAAAAGGACAATAACCTAAAAATCTTATTACATCCGGATAAAAATAAATTAGAGGCTTGCTACGATTATTCTCCCAATAAGTTATACAATCTTCACTCACATTGAAAATTTTGGCAACATCCTTTTGTAATAATTTCAAATCCAACCTTTTTTTTCTTATATGATCTCCAATTGTTTTAGGATTATCAGGGTATGAAATATCCACCGGCTTTACGGATCCTGTTTCAAAACGCAAACAAGGCAACGCAGGAATGTCGCTTTGATAAATACACTCACCCGAAAAAAGGTGGGTAAATCGTTCGAAATTTCAATCTTAGGGCACATTTTCAAATTTTACATAAAGACCATTTCCGTAGGACAGGGGTTCGTTGACATGTTGGTTTCATGTCTCAGATTGACAATGTTTCAATGAATAATTTATAGAAATTTAATACTTTATCTTGGAAAAACTATCTCCAAATACGGCCACTAGTTTTTCATTCATTTTTCTTGAAGGCAAACTCAATCCCTTTTCCCAAGCTCGTACAGTTGTAGCATCTACTTTCAAAAGACTTCCAAGAGCTCTAAAGCTAAACCCGTCTTTCCACCTATACGACCTTAGCAGATCGCAAAAGTTAGTTTCATTAAACGTAGTTGTATAAAAACCTAAAAAATGATGGATCCTGGGATAGTAAGTTATTTGTGGGCTGCTTCGATTGTTTTCCCAATAGGTTAAACAATCGGTACTCACCCCAAGAATTTTTGCCAACTCTGCTTGGGACAAATCGCTATCAATCCTCTTCTTTCTTAGATGTTCACCTATAGTCGTCGGATTTTGAGGGTAATTTTGATGGATAGGTTTGCGAAATTCCAGCTTAAAAAGTAAAGAAGGTAAAACGAGGGGAGAGTTGTGCTGGAATTTTCTATCTCCAAGGAGCTTCTGTAAATTGATAGAGAATTCAATAATAATATCATTTTTGCTGACCAAAATCTCCTTGGTTACGGTTTCTATTATAGATCGCTTTCTTGCGAATGCCATATCAGTCCAATTATACACAAGAAGTTGGATTTCATTGAATAGATCTTTTCCGAGTGCGATTTGGTGCATTTCAGAGTCCATTTCGGACCTTAGATTTTTCAAAAGTTCTTCTAGATTAGCAAGCTGTGTCTTTAGAAGATAGAAATTAGCTGTAAAATTTTCTTTTGTAATCTCACCATCCATTCTCATTTCCGTGCACCGATTTATCTTTGTTTCCAAAGTTGCTTTTTCACTTTTCGTCTCTTCTAACAAGGCTTGTTTTTTACCGAGTAGACTATTAGAGTTTTCGTTGATTTTCGATAATTCGATGTTACTTAAGCAATCAGAAAGAAAGCCCCAAAACATTCCTTCAATGTCACTGATGGCAATTTTTACCCTACAGTCCTTACATTGGTAAACTTTGGTCCTTTTAACATACATTTTCTTCAAACAAGAACACTTCACGAATCCCGACAACAGGTACCTAGATTTTCTACCAGCGTATGAGCTTCTACTCTCCTGTTCGTCGAGTATGTAGTTTACTTTATTCCACACCTGTTCTGAAATGATTCGAGGACATTTAGTTATGATCCATTCACTTTTTTGCTTAAGTACAGTACGCTTTCCCTCTTCTCCGATTTTGGTATAGTTGGCCGTTCTCCTTTGGCAGTAGTATCCCTAAGCAACCTTGTTACAGTTGTGTCTGAAAACAATGCCCCTTTACGGGTACGATAGCCGAGTTTGTTCAACTCATCGGCTGTCGTCTTCTTTCGTCGGGTTCGAAGGAAGATTTCACAAATCAACTTTCTAATAGAAGCTTCCGATTCATTTATTACATCTTCTTTATTCCGCCAGGAATATCCGAATATAGCTTGGCCTCCGAATGGTTTGCCTAGTTTTGCACGAATAGGAATTGAAGAGGAAACTCGATTTGAGATTTCCTCACGTTCCCATTCCGCCATCGCAGATATGTCCGTAAAAATAAGCATCCCTGACGGAGTGCTAGTATCAATGTTTTCAGAGATTGAAACTAGATTTGCTTTGGCAGATTTGAATATGTCGGCGAGCTCCTAAAGTTCCTTTGTACTTCTTGCAAGACGTGATAGCTTAGAGAAGACCAGACCGTTGATTTCTCCGCTCCTAACATCTTTTAACATTCTCTTCGTTTCCGGATGTTCCATAACAGTCTTTCCGCTGACTCCATCACCTAAGAACCCGAAGATAGGTGGATAGTATTGAATTTGAGGTTCACTTATATTGTTCTCCCAATAGGTGATGCAGTCTTCACTAACATTAAATATTGCTGCTACATCCTTTTGAAACAGCTGTAGCTCCATCCTTCTCTTCCTGATATGTTCTCCAAGAGTGGAAGGATTTAATGGCATCGACGCCAGCAGAGGTTTATTGATTTGTTGTTCAAAAAGCAAACAGGGCAACGCATGAATGCCCCTGCGGATTCTACAACCATCCCAACCGTCCCTGCATCTGTGGCACAGCCAACGTTCAAAAATACCTGAGCAAGGTATCAGGACCACTTCTCGATCGAATAGACATACACATCGAAGTTACCCCTGTAGAGTTCAACGAATTATTGGAAACCCGCAAAGCCGAAAAAAGCGAAGCTATTCGAGAGCGTGTCATCCGGGCTCGAAGCATACAGGAGTCGAGATTCAAAGGCATTGCCAACATTCATAGTAATGCACAGATGCGCGCGAAACAAATACGAGAAATCTGTTTGATCGACGCGACGGGGAAAGGCCTCCTCAAGTCTGCCATGGAGCGCCTTAACCTATCGGCAAGAGCTTATGATCGCATCTTAAAAGTTGCCAGAACAATCGCCGATCTAGAACAATCCATCGATATCAAAAACGAGCATCTCGCTGAAGCGATACACTTCCGTAGTCTCGACCGACAAAGCTGGCTGGGTTAAAAACAAAATCGGCGTGGGGAGACCACGCCGATTCAATATCTTTTCTTGTACAACCTATCCTATAAACTGCCCGATGAAATGCTTAAAAATCCAAGGGTAAAGTATCAATGTAAATACAACTCCGGTCAATGCCCCGAATAAATGCGCGTCATGGTTAATCCCATCTCTAGCATTCTTCGACGCCCAGATACAATATCCTAAATACAGAAACGCAAAAAGATAAGCGGGCATCGGAATAGCCATAAAAATATACAACAGCATCTTCGGATAGAATAAGATATAACTGAACAACACCGCACTAATAGCACCTGAGGCACCTAAGCTATGATAACCATAGTTATCCTTCTGCTGTCTAATCGTAGGGATATCGCTCAAAACCAAGGCTACCACATACAATAAAGCAAACCATAAATGTCCGATGGGGCCGCTTATTTCAACAAATATCCCTTCCAGGCCAAAACCAAAATAGTAGAAGGTAATCATATTGAACAGCAGGTGCATCCAATCTTTATGGATCAGCCCACTAGTTAAAATCAGATACCATCTGCTTTTGTCGCGATGAATTGAGTAGGGGTGCAACATCAATCGTCCAAACCACTCCGGATTGGAAAACACATAAATACTAAGGCCAATTGTTAGTGCGAAAATTACACTTGCAACAGGCATATTTAAGATATAATATTGTAGCATTAAAATCTATCTTCTAGGAGTAAAAGGTATAGTTCTTTCGGACCATGCGCACCGAGTACTAACATCTTCTCGATATCCGCCGTGCGGCTGGGGCCAGTAATGGTTGTAATCATGCTAGGCAAATCGTTTCCATACTTCTCGCGCATCAACGCCATACCATGCTTGATATCCATTACTAATTGTGATGTCTTTGCAATAACGATATGCACAGGAGGATAAATGCTCAATCTTCTACCGGAAGCGTCGGCATTGCTAATCAAAATACTGCCGTTTCGCGCAATCAGCGCCTCACATGCCGTGACACCGACCTCAATATCATCAAAGTCTGTTCTATGCTTATGATACGGAAAGCCATACTGATCTAAGAACTTCTGCAAGTTCTTATCCCATACATATAGCTTCGTCAATTTCAATTTCTCCAAAAGGATAATCAGATTCTCGATCAGATTGATTTCTCCATCGCAGTAAACGAACTGTCCGGCAACATTAGTAAACTCACGAGCAAAGGTCACATCCAAAGGATCTTCCTCGTCCTTATACAAAGGACTATCCTCAAAAGCAGGATTAGGATTCTCACGCTTTTGAAGCAGGGCTTGCCGAATCTTCTTCAGCATCTTCTCTTTGGCTGTTGTATTTCGAATATTCATATATAAAGAACAGACATGGTTGGTAAACCATGTCTGTTAAGTATTATTGATTGTTTTCTTGACTAGACTGATTATCAGGCGAACTTTGCGGAACATCACCGTGATCACTCGACGGCAATGATAAATCCGTCTGCGGAACGCCGCCTCCATCTGCTCCACCATTCACAAACTCATCATAAGTCGTCTTATTTTGGAACGGACGTTTACCCAATATCTCTTCTAAGTCTTGTTGGAATAAGATTTCTTTCTCTAATAGCTTCTCAGCAATTTTGATCAATCCCTCTTGTTTCGACAACAACAATTCTTTTGTTCTATCGTAAACCGTCGAAATCAATACGCGTACTTCGTCGTCGATCAACTCAGCCGTTTGGTCTGAATAAGGTTTTTGGAACTGGCTGTTCTCCGAACTATCGCGGAAGGATACATTCCCTACCTTATCGTTCATACCATATACAGCCGTCATCGCATATGCTAACTTCGTGATACGCTCTAAGTCGTTCTGAGCACCGGTACTGATTCTTCCGAAAGTAATATCTTCAGCAACGCGTCCACCCATTGTCATACACATACTGTCAATTAACTGCTCAGTCGTATATAAGAACTGTTCTTTTGGCAGGTATTGCGCATAACCTAATGCCGCAACACCGCGTGGAACGATCGATACTTTAACCAAAGGATCCGCATGCTCCAAGAACCAGCCCGCAATCGCGTGACCTGCCTCGTGGTAAGCAACGATCTTTTTCTCCTCAGGAGAGATAATTTTATTCTTCTTCTCAAGACCACCGATTACTCTATCAATCGCATCTTGGAAATCCTGCATATTGATCGCTTTCTTGTTCTTACGAGCTGCAATCAAAGCCGCTTCGTTACAAACGTTCGCAATTTCTGCCCCCGCAAAACCTGGAGTCTGTGCCGAAAGTTTCTTCGCATCCACTTCCTCCGCCAATTTCAATGGCTTCAAGTGCACATTAAAGATTTGCTCACGACCAATCAAGTCTGGCTTATCAATAGAAATCTGACGATCAAAACGTCCTGGACGCAATAAAGCTGAATCCAATACATCTAAACGGTTGGTCGCTGCAAGGATAATAACCCCTAAGTTCGTACCGAAACCATCCATCTCCACCAATAATTGGTTCAATGTATTCTCGCGCTCATCATTCCCTCCCATAATGGAGTTCTTGCCACGAGCACGACCTATCGCATCAATCTCATCGATAAAGATGATACATGGTGCTTTTTCTTTTGCTTGCTTAAACAAATCACGAACACGAGATGCACCAACCCCAACAAACATCTCCACAAAGTCAGAACCGGACAAGGAGAAGAAAGGAACTTGTGCCTCACCCGCAACCGCTTTTGCCAATAAGGTTTTACCCGTTCCCGGAGGGCCTACTAATAAGGCTCCTTTTGGAATTTTACCACCTAAATCGGTGTACTTCTTCGGGTTTTTCAAGAAATCAACAATCTCCATAACCTCTTGCTTCGCCTCTTCAAGACCAGCAACGTCATTGAAAGTAATGTTGATTTGAGATTCTTTATCAAATAATTGTGCTTTTGACTTGCCGATATTAAAGATCGCACCGCCACCGCCTCCAGCACCACCGTTCATACGGCGCATCAAAAGGATCCAGATCGCTACGATAATTAACAATGGAAGCATAAACGAAATAAACCATCCCGCCCATGGGTTCGATCTATCTTCGTAAGACACGCTAATCTTCGGTTGGTCGGCAGCTAAACTATCTTGCGATGCTTTTAACTTCCCTTCCAAGATCTCGGCAGAAGGCTCCGTAAATTTATACTGAGGACCTACGCTCGGCGATAAAGAAAGTGCATTTGGATTTGGCGCAACATCTTTATATTTCTCGTCGGCTAATTTATCTTTTTTGATATATACTTCAACATCTATTAAGTCGTTGCTTTTTGATGCAACTAGCTTCTCCACATCTCCGGGGATAAGCATCTTGGTTTCGAATTCTTTGTAGGTTGTCTTCTTCGCACCATCCCCACTGAAGAGGTACTGAAGCCCGATGAAGCCTACAATCATTGCAATCCAAAGCCAAATCATATTAAATTTTGGTGGCATTGGTGTAATTTTTTTACTAGGAACTTTCTTCATTTATACACTTAAACTACGTTTCACTTATTCTCACTATGCACTTTGGTAAGTGCTAATTTGGGCATCGCCCCACAGATCTTCAATTCTGTAATGCTCCCTTGTTTCGGTTTTAAAAATATGAACGACAACATCAACGAAGTCAAGTAAAACCCATTCGCCATTACCGTGCCCTTCCTTGTGCCAAGGATCTTGACCAAAGGATTTATAAACTTCTTCTTCTACACTTTTGGCTATTGCATTGACTTGCACGTTGGAGTCGGCATGGCAGATAACAAAATAATCAGACAATGTCCCATTAACTTCGCGCATATCCAACCTCACAATTTCATTACCCTTCTTTTCCTGCATCCCATGTATCACAACATCGGCTAGCTTCTCGGACAACGAAGACTTTTTGTTTTTACTCATCAAGATTTATTATACTTTTGACTGATAAATTTTTAAATGATATTATCTTTTGCAAAATAACACATTTTCGGGAGATTCACTACGCCTAAGTTTAATTGTTTTAGACGAGGTCACTTCCACAAACGATTATTTTAAAACTCAACTGTCAAATTTCAAGCCACTTCCTGAGTTTACTGCCATTATGGCAAAAAAGCAAACAAACGGACGTGGACAACGCGACAGCACCTGGTTATCAGAGGAAAATGCCAATATAACTTTCAGTTTATTGCTATATCCTACTTTCCTTAAACTGCATGATCATTTTATCCTCAATATGTGCATCAGTCTAGGGCTAATTCATTGGTTTCATTCGTTACAAATCGATGCAAAAATCAAGTGGCCTAACGACATCATGATAAACAATAAAAAAGTATGCGGGATATTGATTGAAAACACGAGCAATTCGAAAGGTATTAAACACGCTATCGTAGGTATTGGAGTCAATGCTAATCAAGAAAACTTTCCAGCCGAAATCAAACACAAAGCAAGCTCCATTCTACGCGAAACTTCTTATCGTCTGCCCTCCCTCGAAACGGCTTGTGAAGCAATCATAAGACATATTCATCAGCTTTATAGTAGACTGCAGAAAAAGGAAATATCGACAGATCAATTACTCGAAGAGTATAATAAAAATCTATTCTTACGTGGTCAGACGGGCCTTTATCGTGCGGGCGATGAAACCTTCGAAGCTGAAATAAAAGAGGTAAGTCCGGATGGAAAACTTCATTTATTAAGAAATTACCAGATATCAACATTTTATTTTAAGGAAGTCGAATTTCTTTTGCAATAAATCGATTACATAGAATTAAATTTCATTATAAATCCTAACTTTGATTTAAACTTTATTGGCGTCAACAAGTCAATAGATAAAAGTAATTTACATGAAAAGAATAAATTTATTAATTGCGTTTTTAGTATTTGCCGTTTCCGGCGTTATGGCACAGGTTCATAACCCAGTAAAATGGTCAGTAGGATTTAAAAAGCTAGCTAACAATGAGGCAGTTATTTTGATCAAAGCAAACGTTGAACAAGGATGGCACATTTACGGCATGAACGTTCCTGCCGGTGGTCCAGAGTCAACATCCTTCACTTTCACTCCAGCAAACGGAGCTAAAGTTCAAGGTAAAACACTAGCAAAAGAACCTAAAACAAAATTCGAGGATGTGTTCAAGATGAACGTTCCTTACTACAACGGTGAAGTTGTATTCCAACAAAAGGTGAAACTTGCTAACAACAAACCTACTACAGTTAAAGGTGTTGCATCGTTCATGGCATGTGATAAAGAGCGTTGTCTTCCACCAGATGAGTACGAGTTTGCTGTAACCATAAAGTAAAACTTTAAGAATTACAATCTACAAAGGCAGGGAATCCCCTGCCTTTTTGTATGTTTGGACTTTAATTTTCGAATATGAGCAAATTAAAATTCCTATTTATCGTCCTCTCGTGGCTATTCCTCAGCACAACATCCCCTCTAAGTAGCTTCGCCCAAGATTCTTTAATCAATTACGAAGATGTAGACTTTGGAACGGGAGAAGTGGAAACAACAGAAGATCAAGATACTTTATTCTCCACGGAAGACGTTGTCTTCTCCGACGGTCAAGATACGGTCTCGCAAGACACGACGGCTACAAGTACTGTTGCTGCTACTGCAGCTCCAGAAGA
>NZ_DKLH01000093.1:0-20935 GCF_002455685.1 Sphingobacterium sp. UBA6645 | reverse complement strand
GTTTAAACCAAAGGTTCAAGACAACGCCATCCTTCCCTCCAAAAATATAAAAACAAAAAAAGCGCCCAGAAAAACTAGGCGCTACACTCTTATATCTAAAATCTAATCTCTAAAAAAAGGGATACCACTTCTGATATCCCTCTTAATATACTCGAGTTATGTATTCGACCATAGGTCTAAATACTAACTACTAAATACTAACTACTAGACTAACTACTACCCTAAAATTTCCATCTCACAAAAGCTTCGATAGCTTCGTAGTTCGCTAAACCAAGGTCATGGTATAGGCCTGCGGTTTCGCTAGTGCGGTCTTCGGCACGCACCCAGAACTCTCTTGGATCGTCTCCTGGGAATACAGGAAGGTCTTTTTGTGATTGGTGTTTAAAGATCGCTAGGCGCTTGCGTTTAACCTCTTGTGGAGATAGTGGAACGGCCATTTCGATCTCGTGGATTGGGTATTCATGCCATGCTCCGCGGTATAACCATAACCAGCAGTCTTTTGTCCATTCGTCAGTTTCGCGAAGGCGTAAGATTGCTGCTAATATGATATCGAAACATACTTTGTGTGTTCCGTGTGGATCGGCAAAGTCACCTGCAGCAAAGATTTGATGAGGTTTTACTTGGCGCAATAGCTCCATGGTTTGTTGGATATCATCTTCGAAAGATACTTCCTTCGAGAATTTACCACGGTCGTAGAACGGTAAGTTCTGGAAGTGGATATTCTCATCAGGTAATCCCACAAAGCGTGCACCTGCAATCGCTTCACCTTTACGGATTAAGCCTTTGATTGTACGGATAATCTCTGGATCTACTTGATTTGGTTTTTTGATCTTAAAGAACTCGCGTGCTTCGTTATAGATATTGGTAGTTACACCATTATCGTCATCGATTGCTACAGCGAAGTCCTGAACGAACTCTAAGTAACGCAATACATCATCATCCCATACAGCTGTATTTCCAGATGTTTGATACGCCACGTGTACATTATGTCCTTGATCTGCTAAGCGGATGAACGTACCGCCCATAGAGATGACATCGTCGTCAGGGTGTGGTGAGAATAGGATTACGTTCTTTCTTGCTGGCTCAGCGCGCTCCGGGCGGTTTGAGTCGTCAACATTTGGCTTACCACCTGGCCATCCGGTGATTGTGCGTTGTAGCTCGTTGAAAATACGGATGTTGATACTATAAGCAGGGCCTTGCTCGGTAATTAACTGAGCCATACCATAGTTATTGTAATCATCATCTGTAAGCTTCAAGATTGCTTTCTTCAAGTGAAGAGACAACCATACGACCGCTTTCTTAACCAATGTGTCTTCCCACACAACGTCGTGTGCTAACCATGGAAGGTTAAAACGCGTCAATGCGGATGCTGCGTCTGTATCTAAAACAAACTCCACATTATCAGACATCTGTAGGTAAGTTGCTGGAATATCTGAAGAGATTTCGCCTTCTACTGCTTTCTTAACAATTTCAGCTTTCTTCTCATTCCACGCCATTAACACAATCTCTTTTGCTTTGAAGATAGTGCCCACACCCATTGTAATCGCTTTTGTTGGTACATTTTCCTTACCACCGAAGTCGCGAGACGCGTCTCTTCTAGTAAGGTCATCTAAGGTTACCAAGCGAGTACCAGAGTTAGGAGCAGAACCAGGTTCATTGAAACCAATGTGACCTGTACGACCAATTCCTAAGATTTGGATATCCAATCCTCCGAAACTAGAGATTTTTTGTTCGTAAGCTATACAGAATGCCTGTACATCTTCTGGCGCTAATGTTCCATCAGGGATATTGATGTTCTCCTCAGGGATATCAATATGATCGAACAATTGTTTTTTCATGAAAGCCACGTAGCTTTGCTCTGCATTAGGAAGCATCGGGTAGTATTCATCCAAATTGAATGTTACTACGTTCTGAAAACTTAAACCTTCTTCCTTGTGCAAGCGCACAAGCTCTTTGTAGACTTTAACGGGCGTCGCACCGGTAGCTAATCCGAGTACGGCCTTTTCCCCTTTTGCCTGCTTATCAAGGATGATAGCGGCAATGCGTTGAGCAACTTGGATAGAAGCTTCATCTTGAGAGGGGTATACCGAGACCGGCACTTTCTCAAAACGGGTTTCCTCTAATAAATTTAATCTTGCCATTTAAATTGAAAAATACCTTAGTGAGTAACAAATTTACTAATAAATTGGGCTGTTAGCGTAAAATTTGCAATTTCTTTTGCACAAATTTGAAATTTCTCCGTAGGTCCAAAATGCTCAATTGTAAAATTCATAATTAACACCTAAAAATTGGCGCCTTTGAATAAGTGTGTTATCCGCTAAGAAACAAAGTTTAAATTTTTTTGACATTTCATATTCTACCAACTTAGTAGCATATCCTTATATTTGAGCATAAAACAGATTCAGAATGAAAAAATTACTATTCATATTGGCGTTTGTCCCGACTTTGCTATTTGCTCAAACGAAGGAAGAGCTTATCGCAACGGTAAAAGCAAACCCGAAGGATGTGCAGACCTTACAGACTTTACAGCGCATCGGAGTCTATGATCCCAATTACAAGGAGCTTCAAGGCTTATTTAAGAAGCTGGATAAGAAAGTACGCAAAAGCAACTCCGGGAGATTATTTGAACGATATTTAGATGCGCTGAAGAATACGCAAGTGGGCAAGAAAGCACCTAGCATTACACAATTAGACCTTTCGGGCGAACCTTATGCTCTTTCAGATTTAAAAGGCAAGTACGTCTTGGTAGACTTTTGGGCATCTTGGTGTCCGCCCTGCCGCGAAGAGAATCCTAGGTTAGTAAAGACCTACGCTGAATTTAAAGATAAGAACTTCGAGATCCTGGGAGTATCCTTTGACAAAGAGTTTGCAAACTGGGACAAAGCGATTAAAGATGATAAGCTGACTTGGAAACATGTTTCGGATCTGCAAGGATGGAATAATTCTGCCGGCCAAACTTATGGGGTGAAAGCTATTCCTCAAAACATCCTAATTGACCCTAATGGAATTATTATCGCTAAGAATCTACACGGCGATGCTTTAAACGCAAAACTTCGTGAGGTATTGAAATAGGCGTTAAATACAATAAATAGAAAAGCCGATGCTGTTTGAAAGAACATAAGCATCGGTTTTTTATTTTGTATTTGTCTGATTAGTCGAGTTGATAGGCTACCACCGAATTGCTGTTGAAGGTAGGAACATATAATATTCTATCTTTTGGATTATAACCAAGGTCAGCAGTATTCATCTTGCCTTGTACATCAAGCAATTCTGTTACTTGTCCCTGCGCTGTAATGTGATAGATCAATCCTCCCCAGCAAGTTACCAGGAAGCTTCCATCACCTACCGGCTCTAATCCGTCTCCGCCGAGTTTCAATCCCTTCGCAATGACAGTTTTATTAGCTTTTCCATCAATCTTCCATAATTCTGGACCCGCCATCGCATATAAGCTGCCATCAATAACACGTAAGCCATTTACATTAGGCACATCGCTCATAAATAACGTCGGACGGTTGTTATGTAGCTGGTAAATCTTCGCATCACGGGTGTCTGAGACATAAACTTTACCTGCGCGATCTACCGCAACGTCGTTTAAGAACTTCGACTCCGGAATCTTAATCTGATTGATCACATTCCCTGTGATAATATCGACAACAACAACCTCATTGATGTCTGCAATATATAGTTGGTCTTTATAAAGCGCCATTCCTTTAGGTGCATTTAAACCTTCCACCCAGGTTGCATTTTTCATAGATCCATCCAGATTGAGAATAGCAACCCCACCTTTGCCATCGGCCGTAGAGCCATCGCCATCAATTAATGTTACGAAAAGTTCAGAACGCTCCGGAACGTATAGGACTGATTCAGGAACAGGCAATTGTTCCTTGGACTCCCACAGTTGGGTAAGTTTCTTCTGCCCGAAAGCAGTACATAAAGAGAAGATAAGGGCTAGAGATAGTGCGTATTTCATCATCGTTAAAACATTAATATTAATCAAGTTACAAATTAAATATACTTAATTATACCATTTTTATAGACATTTTGTTTTAGAAAACCGTATTTTGAATTTCATTTTACAATGGCATTAACCAAAACCCTTAGACATGAGAACATTTCTTGATGACAACTTTCTTCTGCACAGCTCGGTGGCGGAAGAATTATACCATCAATATGCGAAGGACCTTCCTATTATCGATTACCACAACCATCTTCCTCCGGATCAGGTAGCTGCTAACAAACAATTCGACAATTTAACCGCTATCTGGCTATACGGCGATCATTATAAATGGCGCGCAATGCGTGCTAACGGTGTAGATGAGCGATTCATCACAGGTGATGCATCTGATCAAGATAAGTTTAGAGCATGGGCGAAAACTGTGCCTTACACAGTCAGAAACCCACTTTATCATTGGACGCACCTAGAACTTCAACGGTACTTCGATATACATGACCTCCTTACGGAAAAGAATGCCGACGACGTCTATGAAGCCGCTTCTGCCAAGCTACAGCAGCCAGACTTTGCAGTAGATGGCTTGCTGAATAAGATGAACGTGGAAGTAATCTGCACAACGGACGATCCTATAGACAGTCTGGAGTATCATCAAGCTTATGCACAAAGCGGTAAAAAGCTGAAGATGTTTCCTGCATTCCGACCGGATAAAGCAATGAGTCCTGAGAATACAGAAAGCTTCAATCAATACATTGATAAGCTGGCCCAGGTATCGAATCAGGAGATTAATAGTTATCAAGATTATCTGGACGCGCTGAAAGCGCGACACGACTTCTTCGCAGAAAACGGTTGCTGTGTCTCCGATCATGGCCTTAGCCATTTATATGCTGATGATTACACCGAAGCTGACATTAAGAATATCTTCGCAAAGATTAGACGCAAAGAACAGCTAGGCGAACATGAAATCAATCAGTTCAAGTCAGCAATGTTAGTGCAGTTTGCAGAGTGGGACCATGAGAAAGAATGGGTGCAGCAGTTCCATGTAGGAGCATTCCGGAATACCAATGCAAAAGCCATTAAAACATTAGGCGCTGATACCGGCTATGATAGCATAGGTGATTATAAGCAAGGCGAAGCACTTGTGAAATTTCTAAATCGTCTCGACAGTCAAGATACTTTAGGGAAAACCATCCTTTATAACTTAAACCCTATGGATAACGAGCTGTTTGCAGCTATGGGTGGAAATTTTAATGATGGAAAGACAATCGGGAAAATGCAGTTTGGATCGGGATGGTGGTATAATGATCAAAAGGATGGGATGACACGACAGATAACTGCGCTATCGAATATAGGTTTGATCAGCCGCTTCGTCGGAATGCTAACGGATTCCAGAAGCTTCCTATCCTTCCCTAGGCACGAGTATTTCCGTCGTATTCTTTGTGATATCTTCGCCGAGGATATCGTAAAAGGCGAACTACCACACGACTTGGAATGGATAGGCAAGATTATTCAGGACATCTGCTATTATAATGCGAAGGCATACTTCCCATTTAAATAGCAGCAACTCTTAGAATTTAAGACCGTTCAATATTTAACCATTTAGGTACCGGAGGTGCTTCATATTGCTCCAACAAATCGATTAACTCATCGATATTGTCTGCATATTGAAGCATCTTTTGGTTTTCCTCCTTCAACAGTCCTGTATCTACCATTTGCTGGATGAACTGGATCAGGTGGTCGTAGAACCCATCCACATTCAAGATGCCCACCGGCTTCTTATGCAACCCTAACTGAGCCCAGGTAATCATTTCGAATAATTCTTCCATTGTCCCGAATCCACCCGGCAAGGCGATAATACCGTCGCATAGCGCATTCATCTTTGCTTTACGCTCATGCATGGTATCCACTTCGATGAGCTGCGTGATACCCGAATGCCCAATTTCCTTGCTGTTCAAAAACTGTGGAATAACCCCCACAACTACCCCACCATGTTCCATCACACTATCAGCAACAGCTCCCATCAGCCCCACACGTCCACCACCATAGACAAGTTGAATATCTCGATCTACAAATGCTTTCCCCACAGCCTTTGCAGCATCAACAAAGGAATTCTCGAAACCTGGGCTAGAAGCACAAAACACGACAATTTGCTTTAATTTCATAGAACAAGTATAGGAATTAGATTTTAGATATTAGACGTTAGATTTTAGACTAGAGTTTGGCGGCTAGCTCTTTTATTAGATATTAGAGGTTAGATATAAGATATTAGAGTATGGCGCCTATCCCTTGCCGCCATACTCTAATGTCTAAAATCTAATATCTATCCTCTAATCAACAGAAAGGCCCCAGGTGGAGAACCTGCGGGCCTTTAACTTAACTAAACATTGAAACAAAACTCTTTTTACTAGTTCGCTCTTTCCTTCTCTTCGTTACTTGAATCGCGCCGGCGAATCTGTTGTTTTAAGTTACCGAATTTGTAGGTATATGTAAGACGAACGGTTTGATTATCATTATATTGACGAATCTTTGAATTAAACTCTTCGAAGTCAGTGTCCACATTATTTCTGTTCGACCGGAATACATCGCTCACAGCAAGCTTCAATGAGCTTTTCTGATCTTTGAAATTATAGTTTAAGCCTAGGTCTAAGTTTATACGGCCACTAATCTTATATACATTATATATAAACGGTGTATTTCCATTAATATTGGCTTCCGCAGAAAATTGATTGCTCAATTTAAAGGTATGCATACTGTTTGCTTGGATAAAAAACGACCCTAAGTCGGCGTAATAACCAGCAATTGGCCCTTTAAAGTGCATGTAGATACCCGTAAAATTATTGTTCATGCTCCAGAACTTGCCCACACGATATGGGATATTCATGTTCAAGTATGAAGTTACGGACTTAGCTAAGTTATCACGCGTAATCCAAGTCTCGTTTGTTTCCTTATTCTGCCCCATGCTCTCTACCATCGCATCGTTGGTGATGTCGGTGCCTAAGGTAAAGTTGAACATCTGCATCAGCGTGTAGTTCAAAGAGAAACCATGTGTATACTGTGGATTTACATATGGATTACCTTCCTGGAACGTCAATTTATCGATATAATAACGGAACGGATTCAAGAAACGATAGTTCGGACGGCTGATCTTACGCGCATAGCTTAAGGTCAGGATATGATTAGGACTAATATTGTAGCCTAAGTTTGCCGAAGGGAAGAAGTCCAAGTAGTCGCGTTTCACGCGGGAATCCTTCGTAATGGAATGACCATCAGAAATTGTATATTCAGCACGGACACCAGCTTTTGCTGTCCACTTCCCAAATTCGGTACTGTAATCCACGTATCCCGCTGACACTTGTTCTGTATACACGAAATGATTAGGTCTGCCCTCGTAATCTTCCCACTGACCGCCGACAAAGCGCTCAAATCCAAGGTCGTTATCCGACTTCACGTTGCTATATTTCAAACCGGCTTCTAACTTCCCTTTTTTGAAAGGCTTCACATAGTCTAATTTGGAAACATAAATATCAATATCTACCGGCATACTGCTGCGCTCTCTTTCTTCAGGGCGCAATAATCCTCCAGTTGGGTTTTCCGTTGTGTAGAAGTAATCGACATCAGATTTCGTACGGAACATACTCCAGTCGAAATCGAAAGTCAACTTGCTCCCCATTGTATCGATCTTATATTCATTATTGAAGTTCGCTGAATAGCGGTTAAACTTAGCTAAGCTATAAGAGTTAGCTCGCATAATCGAATCCGTTACGTTCAAGGATGGACCGATGTACGAAGCACTCAAATTATCCCCGTCTTCTTCATTGTTGTTTCCGGTAAACTGTACCAACATCGTATTCTTTTCGGAAGTCTTTTGCTCTATACCAAAGCGATAGTTATGGTTTTTCTCTCTTTCAATCAAACCGGCTTGCTGATCGAAGACCGTAGACTTGCCATTATTAGCAATCGTTCTTTCCAGATTCAACTCCGTTTCCCGTTTATTATCTGTGTAAGCATAAGAACCGAATAGCGTAGTATTGTTCTTTTTATAATTCAGATTCAACGAGCTATTTCCTCTAAAATGATTACCATGAGCAGCACTTGCTACGAACGAGCCATTGAAGCCTTCCGTATTATTCTTCTTTAAAACAATATTAATAGTACCCACCGCACCTTCGGCATCATCCTTAGCCTGTCTTGTCGTTGTTACTTCCACACTTTTGATCTGCGCAGCATCTGTAGATTTTAAGAAGGTAGCCAATTGCTCGCCTGTCATGAAGGTTTGGCGGCCATCAATCGTGACAGTTACCCCTTGTTGCCCCATCAATTGCAAATTATCATCCTTATCCACACTTACTCCAGGAGCACGTTTTACAACTTCCAACGCATTATTGCCGGCAGCTAGGGTAGAATTCTCTACATTTAAGATCAACTTACCATCCTTATTCTGAACCATGGGTGCCTGTCCACGAACTGTAACTGTCTCTATAGCTTGGTTCGCTGCGACAAGCTTAATCTCAGGGACATTATAGGCAGATTCACCTAAATCAAAGTTCGCTGACTTGCCATTGGCAAAACCTACGGAAGAAACCTGAATATAGTAATTCCCTTTTGGCGCTTTTAACATAATGTAATTACCGTCTTGGTCGGTCAATGCTGTTTTAATCAATACATTTGACGATGAAGACATCAAATAAACCGATGCCGAGGCAACGGGTTGATTATCTTGATTAACGACTCGCCCTTTAATATCTGCGTCTTGCGACTTTGCTAATGCCTGGTTAAATAACATAACCATTGTTGCGACGATTAGCACAATTACTCTTCCCATTGTTGTTCTTCTTTTGGTTGGTTGTTGAAATAAGTTTCCCTGTCCGGTCTATAAAAGTGTTAGATCGGTTAATAATAATTTACTCTATTGACGATACTAGCTAAGCTTTGGTTGCAGCTGAATTATCTTTTTTTTCAGCTTTATCTTCTAATTCTTTAATTGCTTTCTCAAGTTCTTTGGCTTTCTTCTCTGCAGCCTCTTCTAGTTCTTTGGCTTTCTTGTCGATTTCATCCTCGATATCTTCCGTTTCTTCTTTTGCTTTCTCTTCCGCCTTCAAACGATCATCTTCCATCTTTAGAATACAACGAAGACCGTTTGCCGTCATAATCCATTCCGTAGATTTCGCTTCCTCATCATATCGAGAACACTCCCATGCCGAAATATCGTGAACCTTTGAATGCAAAGATTTGTTCAAAGACACCTTCGTACCGACCGGAAGATAAACGACCATACCTACATGCTGATCTCTGAACTTATCCTGTTCATTCATCGCAAAGTGGCTGTCGAAAGTAACCAAATTCTTATCTTGCTTTACTTGGTAGGAAATACGCGATGCACGATCGGATGCTTCTTTATATGTATTTCCTTTCGCTCTATAATTGTATTGTATATATGGCGCTTTCAATGAATCTAAAGCTTCGAAGCGGATAGAAATATCGCGTTTTAAATAATCGGCTAAGTTCTCTCCCTTAACGTTGATATTAAATTTCTTTTTGTTGAATTCCTCGTCCGAAGCTTTTATCACGCGAACATCATTCTCCGTGAATACATATGAAGCGCTCTTATCTAATGGTTTCTCAACACTGATCGTACTCACCTCTTTGAATTCTTGTTGTGTGATAACAACGAAGTATAAGATCATGACAATGGAAACGATCCATGTTGCGAACAAGGTCATGCTCAAGTAGTTGTTCATGCGCTGCACCTTGAACACGATGCGCAACATAATGTAGAACAACGCAAAAGTAGGGATACCGATTGCCATAAATCCGGCTAGTAATGCAAAGAATGCAGATACTGGCGTCATGACTTCTAATGGAGGAATCATGATATCATTCTTAATGCCCAGTAGGTTTAACGTACAGAACACAAAGGTGATAAATAAGCCGATAATTGCGAATCCGAAGCTAATCAGTAAAATGATAGCCAAAAACTTCCCGAACATGGAGAACATGCGACCCAATAGGTCACCTACCGTACGAACGCCTCTGTTAAA
The DNA here is from genome assembly GCF_002455685.1 of Sphingobacterium sp. UBA6645. Lineage (NCBI taxonomy): Bacteria > Pseudomonadati > Bacteroidota > Sphingobacteriia > Sphingobacteriales > Sphingobacteriaceae > Sphingobacterium > Sphingobacterium sp. UBA6645. Next base: position 10,948 of record NZ_DKLH01000093.1, on the reverse strand, counting down.
ATGTTCGCCGGCGCCCGAAAAATTTTCTCCAAGCCCTTTCATTTCTTCATCAAAGGACTTTTTGAAGTTCTGCAGATTGGCCGCTTCTCCACGCATTGCCATTTTATCAGCACGTGTTAATGCCCTAGGCATTACCGCCCATAAAACAACATACAATAAGACACCAGAACCGCCGAATAGGAAGAACAATACAAAGATGATACGAATCCACTTCGACTCAAGGTTAAAATAATGACCTAATCCGGAACACACACCCCCGAAAATGCGATCATCCATATCACGCATTAATTTCTTCGATGTAGCGTAAGAAAATGCCGGTTCGCTGTACGGCTCCTCCTGTTTTGCTTCTTCAACAGGCTCTTCAAAAACATCACTAGGCTCGCCTTCGGTAGCCGCAGCAAACTGTGGCTCATGTTCTTCGCGAGTATCCTCTTGAAAATCCATATCAAAGTCGCTCACACGACCCATCTGACCAATAACTTCGTTGACATCCTGTACATTGATCACCTCTTTGCGACCGCTTTGAATCTTCTCCGCAAACATCTCCGCAATACGGTTCTCAATATCCTCAAGAATCTCCTTGCTGTCCGCTGTTTTTCCAAAGTGTCGCTTGATCTCGATCATATACGATCGGAGTATTTCGTAAGCATCCTCCTCTATGTGGAAGACTATGCTATTTATATTAATAATTATCGTTCTGTTCATGGCTATATTTAGTTAATTTCTTAGTTAATCTCACGGTCCCCGATTGCGGTTTGTACCGCAAAGACCAATTCTTTCCAGGTCACATCAAGCTTCTGCAGCACTTCAGTGCCCTCGGCCGTAATCTGATAGTACTTACGTGGCGGTCCAGACGTCGACTCTTGCCAGCTGTAACTCAACAAACCATTATTCTTAAGTCGAGTAAGCAAGGGGTACAACGTACCTTCAACCACTAACAACTCGGCTTTCTTCAATTCGCCGATGATGTCTGAGGCGTATATCTCTCCCCGAGAAATTATAGACAGAATACAGTACTCTAGTATTCCTTTCCTCATCTGGGTTTGTGTGTTTTCTGCTATCATAACAATACAAAGATATATCCTTTGGATGGTACTTTGCAATACATAGTACTATAAAAATTAAAAATAAAATTATAAACAACTGATTTACAGCAAAATAATTTTTACCACCGAATTATTCATTACCGGAAAAACATAAAAAAAGATCGAATTCTTTTTAATCTCAATTAAAAAAGCGAATTTTAACGATAATGAATTGGATATTAAATTATGCGTGGGCAATTATCTGGGCGATCTTAATGTGCGTCCTTATGTTTATGCCCGCTACAGAACTGCCTTCAGGAAACTACTTCTGCGGATCCGACAAAATGGTGCATTGCGGAAGCTTCTATCTCCTCACCACATTAATGTTATTCGGTAGTGCGATTCAGACAAAACGTAGAGCTGTGAAAATGAAAACCATGTCCATCGTTTTCTTCATCGCGATACTCTTTGTTGCCATTACTGAACTCGGACAGATGTATTTCACCAGCACGCGTCAAGCCGATTGGTGGGATGTATTTGCAGATATGGTCGGAATAGGAATGGCCTTATTCAGTTTCCTATTATTTTATAGCCCTAGAGCACAGTATCAATAATGAAAAGATTCTTTAAAATAGCATTTGCTGCCGCATTGATCAGCTTCACGGTAAGCTCATGCTCCATCTTTAACAATTGCGACTGCCCATCCGTTCACAACGGAAAAGTACGCCGCTAAGCTTTTGCAATCGTAGCGATAGAAATACGACAGCCTGGAAATTTATCTAGCAATGTATTTCCGGCTGATGCCAAAGTAGCCCCGGTAGTCAACACATCATCAAGCAATAAAATATGTTTGTCATGGAGATCTAATTCGTTAGAACAGCGAAAGATCTTATCCACGCCCTCTGTCTGCTCTAGAAACCAGGTCTTTCTTTGTTTGGGTAGCGTTATGTATAGCCCGATACAATACATCTCTCATCATTGGTTTTCCTAAGCGTTCAGCAATCCCCATCCCAAAATTCTCACTTTGATTATAGCCGCGCTTCGCAAACCGTCGAGGATGAAACGGTATAGGAATGATGGCATCCACATCGTCGAAATATTGAATCTCCTCCAATAACGTACCATACACATGACCTAAAAACTTCCCTAGCTGTGGTTTATTAGCATATTTCATCTGATGGATGAGATGCTCTACGCGTGAAGACGGACAGAAACGGAGCATGGAAATAGCGCGCTCCACTCTTAATTTTCCCTGCATCAGAATAAAACTCTCATTGTTGGGAATGAGATGATCGTCTGTATAAGGGAGATGAAACAGACATTTAGTACAAATTGTGGATTCCTGATGCAACAATATCCCGGAGCATGCCATGCACACCTCAGGGAAAAACAAGTTCAATACAGCGCTCTTAAAAGCCTTTGGCATTTTCATGCCGAAAGCTAAACAACAAATATCAACAAATATTTACCTTATAATTAAGGTTAGGCTTCTGAACTTTCGGTTTTTTTCTCTTTGATAGCAAGCTGTCCGCAAGCTGCATCGATATCCTTACCACGGCTTCGGCGCACATTGGTCGTAACTCCCTGACTACGAAGGTAATTCGCAAACTGGTCGATCTTATCAGCCTCTGCATTCACAAAATCAGCGAGCGAAATAGGGTTATACTCAATAATATTCACTTTACAAGGAACATGCTTACAGAATCTAGCTAATTCCTTAGCATCCTCCAGCTCATCATTGAAATTATGGAATACAATGTATTCGAAGGTAATGGGGTTCTTGGTTTTAGCGTAGAAATATTTCAAAGCTTCCGCAAGTGCTTTCAGCGAGTTCTGCTCGTTGATAGGCATGATTTCATTACGCTTCGTGTCATTAGCAGCGTGTAGGGATAACGCTAAATTAAATCGTACCTGATCGTCGCCGAGCTTCTTGATCATCTTTGCAATACCCGCAGTAGAAACGGTAATACGCTTTGCAGCCATGTTCAGACCATCCGGTGAGGTGATACGATCAACCGACTTCAGCATATTGCTATAGTTCAATAAAGGTTCGCCCATACCCATATACACGATATTGGTCAATGGGTGCCCATACTGCTCCTCGGCTTGCTTGCTGATTAAAACAACCTGATCATAGATTTCATCGGCATTCAGATTACGCTTGCGATCCATATAGCCCGTAGCACAGAATTTACAGGTCAGACTACAACCAACCTGCGAACTCACGCAAGCCGTCATCCGATCATCTGCAGGTATCAAAACACCCTCAATAACATTCCCATCGTAAAGCGTAAAACTACTTTTGATAGTCTTGTCGGAGGAAATCTGCGACTGACGAACTTGTACAGCGTTGATCGAAAAACGAGACTTTAAGTTCTCGCGCAACGACTTGCTCAAATTGCTCATCTGATCAAAATCAGTAGCCGATTTCTGCCATAACCATTCATAAATCTGCTTCGCACGGAATCCCTGCTCACCCATTTCCACAAGAGCAGCCTTAATCTGATCGAGGCTCAAACTTCTGATATCTACCAATTTTGTTGCTTTTTCCACGGTGCAAAGATAAGTTATTTTTTATCAGTGGAACGTAATTTTGATGCTATTGCTAGAAATCCGCAGTCACACTATTCGATACCTGTGCCTGTTCGCTTCGCTCTTTTTCTCTTCCGAATCATCCGAACAACATAAACCACAGCAGCTACTAATAGCACTACCGGCCATAATCCAATCACGCCCAAAGCCAAGTTTTCAATCAGATTCCACCCGAATGCAAACGCCTCTTTCACCCTTGTCATAAAAGAATTAGACCCCATCGGAAGATTGGCTTTTTCCTCAAAAAGACGAATAGTCAAGGTGCTGTAATTCACCTGACCGCTCATGCTTCGTAACACACTCTCGCTCGCATCGATTTCCTCCTGCAGCATCCTGATCTGCTCCTGAATCTCCAGCAAGTCTTTAACCGACTTTGCCGAAGAAACCATCTGCTGATAGCGCTCTAAATAGGCACGCTTGCTCTTTAAGCGCGACTCCACATCGTAATATTGCGTAGAAACGTCCTCCGCCTTCAAACTCTTTTCCGTTATCTTATCCTTACCACGCTCCAACTCCGATAAAAACTTATCTAAATTGGCAGACGGTATACGCACAACCAAGTCATAAGAGGTGTAACTATCTGCATTGGTTGCCGACTCATTTTCGTAATAGCCCTGAAATTTCTTTAGAGTATTGTCTAAACCGGCCTTGCTCTCCTTAACGTCCTTCGCTACGATGGACAGCGTCCCGCTACGGATAATCTTTTTCTCCGCAACAGGCTTGACCGGATCGACGGAGGAAACCTGTTCTGGAGAAGACATCTCTGCCGTAATCTTTCCTGTAGCCGCCGCATCCGCATAATCCGCCGCACTCATATGATCCTCTAATGCAACTTCAGCGACCGCTGCATTTTCTCCCTTATGCGCTTGGTTGCAAGAACCAAGCAACAATAATGCACTTAGCATTAACAAATAGACTCTTTTCATAGCTATGTTTTTAGGAGGATGCAGAAAAGAGTGGTTTTCCATAAAGTATCTTTTAGATATTAGACATTATATTTTAGACATTAGAGTATGACGGCTAGAAATGGTCGCTATCTTTTGGCGAAAAGCGGGGGTGTTTTTGTTCATTTTGTTCGTTTTGAACGAGAAAGTAAAATTGTATTCGTTTGTTTTGAACATGTAAGGAAAATTTGTTTTGAGCCAGGAAAGGAAGGATATAAGGATGACCTTGATCCAGTTCATCCTTATATCCTTCCTTTCCTGGTATTCAAGACAACCATCCCGAAAACTCTAACCTTTCCCTCTCTCATCAATGGAAACCATAGGTCTTAATACTAAATACTAAATACTATTCAAACCCAATGTAAACCCAATACAAACCCCTATCAAAGCCGCTCCGAAAGGGCTTTGAAAGGGGTTTGTATTGGGTCTGATTTTGTTCAAGTAGACTTATCTTACAACGCAGTCTGCCTAATTATAATTAGCCGACTTCGCTCTAATATCTCATATCTAAAATCTAATGTCTAAACAAGTCCTTTCTTCACCTGTGGAATAATCTTATTACCATACAGTTCGATAGCTTTCATCATTTTGCTATGGTCTGGGCTACCTACGTCCATATGTGCTGAGAAACGGGTCAGACCGAAAGTTTCTTGCATTTGGAGGATTTTGTCTACCGACTCGTTGACATCGCCAACAATTAAGTGTCCATGTCTTGAGCGGCCGTAATCGTATTGCGTACGCTGGTAGGAAGGCCAGCCGCGGGAAGCCCCGATTCTGTCCATTTGTGCAGCGTAGAATGGGTAGTACCAGTTTGCAATTTCTTGCGAATCTTCCCCGAAGAAAGAATGCATATGTACGCCGACTTGCATATCCTCACGGTTATGTCCGGAGTCTACAAAAGCTTGTTCATAAACCTCAAACAAAGGTTTGAAGTTTATTGGTGAACCGCCAATAATCGCGAACATCACGGGCAATCCTAATTTTCCGGCACGGATAACCGATTCTGTTGTACCACCTACCGCAACCCAAATCGGCATTTTACCGTTGGTTGGTCTTGGATAGATCGATTGATTGATCAGGCTTGGGCGATGCTTGCCCGTCCAAGTAATAGTCTCAGCGTTATTTAAGCGTGTTAAAAGATTCAATTTCTCTTCGAATAGCGAGCTGTAGTCTTTTAAATCAAAACCAAATAGTGGGAAAGATTCAATGAACGAACCGCGTCCCGCCATAATTTCCGCACGACCATTGGACAACAAGTCGACCGTAGCGAAATCCTGATATAATTTTACGGGATCTGCGGAGCTCAATACGGAAACTGCGCTTCCTAGTTTGATGTTCTTCGTCACTGTTGCGGCGGCTGCTAAGATTATCTCTGGGGAAGCAACAGCATAATCTGCACGGTGGTGCTCGCCCATACCGAAGAAGTCTACGCCTACTTCATCCATCAATTTGATCTCTTCTATGATTTCGCCTAAGCGAACTTGTGTATTTTGTATTTCACCTGTTTGTGGATTTATTTGTAAATCACCAAACATGCCTATTCCTAATTCCATGATATTTCTCCTTAAATGTTAAACAAAAATAGCCTGAATGACCAGGCTATACATTGATATATGTTAAGAAAGATCTACTATCCGTGGATATGTTCTTTTTTTCCATAAGATTGGATCAGCTCGCCCTCAAAATCAAGCCATTCTTTCCAACGCTTATCCACATCGACGTCTATCGTATATTTTCTTGCAAAGTTCAAGAACGTTGTATAATGGTTTGCTTCCGAAACCATCAATTCATGGTAGAACTTCGATAATTCTTGGTCGGCAATATTCTTAGACAATACGCGAAAGCGTTCGCAGCTTCTCGCTTCGATCATTGCTGCAAATAGCAAACGATCGATAAATGCCATATTGCGAGAACCGTCTTTCTTTGCAAATTTCATTAATTGGCCTACGTAATCATCCTTGCGCTCTCTCCCTAAGGTATATCCGCGCTGCTGGATAATATCGATCACCATTTTAAAGTGTTCCATCTCTTCAATGGCAATTGCCGTCAATTCATGCACCAAGTCCTCATGTTCTGAGTTCTGTGTGATCAAGGAAATCGCATTCGATGCCGCTTTCTGCTCACACCAAGCGTGATCTGTCAATATCTCTTCTAAGTTCGACTCCGCAATATTTGCCCAACGGGGATCTGTCAATAATTTTAATCCTAACATAGCTGCTCAAATTATAGCGCAAAGGTACGAAAACAAAATTCATCCGGTGGAATCGTCCTAATTATGTTAATTTGCATCATGGGAAAGCGTGTTTTGATAATCGGGTTAGTATGGCCTGAGCCGAACTCCTCGGCGGCCGGTTGGCGGATGCTGGAATTAGTAAAATGCTTCCTAGCATATGGCTATGACGTCCATTTCGCCTGTGCTGCCGGAAAATCGGAATACTCCTTCCCATTGACTGATTTACAGGTCAGCGAGCATAACATTCTGTTGAACGACAGTTCCTTCGATAGCTTCATTGCTGAACTCCATCCGGACATTGTGCTATTCGATCGTTTTATGGTCGAGGAACAATATAGCTGGCGGGTGAAATCGGCATGTCCTAACGCCCTGCTGATTTTGGACACGGAAGATCTGCATAGTATCCGTTTGGCTAGGCAGCAAGCCCATAAAAGCAATAAGGAGTTATCAGAAGATTCCTATGCTAATGCCCATAGCTTACGCGAAATAGCAGCAATACTGCGCTGCGACTTATCCTTGATTATATCTTCCTATGAGATGGAGGTGCTAGACCGGGTATTTCGAGTAGCCCCTGAGCTTTTGCAATTCTTGCCTTTCCATATTACTGCTGAACAACGCGAAAACCCCGGTTTCCAAGACCGCGCAAACTTCGCTTTTATAGGAAGTTTCATTCATGAGCCTAATTGGCAAACCGTACTTGTATTGAAGAAAATATGGCCTTCAATACGGAAACAATTGCCTGCTTCGGAACTTCATATTTATGGAGCCTATCCTAGTCAAAAAGTTTGGGAACTGAATAAGCCTAAAGATGGATTTATCATTAAAGGGCGTGCGGAAAATGCAATCGAAACGCTGGCACAATATCGTGTACTGCTAGCGCCTATTCCTTTCGGCGCCGGCTTGAAAGGGAAGTTCGTCGATGCATTAAGAGCCGGGACGCCTTCAATAACAACGACAATTGGAGCCGAAGGATTCTCGAATAATGAGCTGTGGAATGGCTATATCACAGATGTGGAAGAAGACTTTGTGGCGAATGCTGTTCAACTAGCTTCCCATGAAAGCGATTGGCAACAAGCGTCGGAAAAGGGAGAGCAACTGCTTAAAGCATTAAATTCAGAAGCGTTATTCTCGGAATTTATGTCAACAATCGAAAAGCTCCAAGAGAATTTAGATGCGCATAGGCGGCAAAACATCATGGGGCAGATCCTATGGAGCAATCAATTTAGCGCAACAAAGTATATGTCGCTCTGGATTGAAGCCAAGAATAAAGGGTAAAAAAAAGAGGCTACCCTAATCGGACAGCCTCAATTCTCATCTCAAGTTTATATTTAACGTCTTCTAAATTGAATCGTAGTAGTTGTAGGGCCATCTACACGCTTAAGTGTAAATTTTCCAATGGTAGAAATAATGTTTTCTTGGATTTGATATTCTAAACCGTCAAATTCCATCACTTTCTCTCCTTTCAACAGGTATGGAATCGGATCGGACCAGCTATTATCGGTCCTCATGATGTAAGCATTATTATTTGCTCTGAATTCCATATAAGTGTTTTCCCCTGCACCAACAAGCACTGTTGTTACATCAGCCGCATCTCCGACACTAACCGTCTTAATCACGTCATACCATTTGTTAATACGGATAATGTTTTGCGCTGTATCACGCTCGATACTATCTAGCGTATCCTTGCTACAAGAAGCCAAGCCAATTGCAACAAATAATAGCATCAATACCTTTTTCATAGTCTTATTCCTCTAGTTAAATATTGTTCAATTCGAATGGACAGTTCCAATCATTATGCCAATTAATGTTCACCTTTATTTTTTAACGTTTGTTACATTTCCTTTCAGCTAGAATAAGTCTACTTAAAAGCGGTTAAAATAAAGTTTTCTAGTCTTCAGAATTATTTTTCTACAGTTTATTTTTGGCGGCTATAATAATGGCCGCCTTTATATTTTTGTATGCATTTGCTGTCCTTTTCGAGTTGTATGCTTTTGTTTTTCTTACAAAAAGAGAAGATTTAATTTCATTATCTTTAGCGAAACTTAAATCAACATGAAGACATTAAAAGGCCCAGGTATCTTCCTAGCACAGTTTATCGCGGAAGAAGCCCCATATAATACATTAGAAAACATCGGGAAATGGGTGCAGTCATTAGGATATAAAGGGGTGCAAATCCCTACCAATGATGCCACTTTTTTCGATTTGCAGCAAGCCGCAGAAAGCAAAACCTATGCAGAGGAGATTAAAGGCAAATTGCAGGAAATAGGCTTGAAAATTACTGAGCTTTCTACACACCTACAAGGGCAGTTGATTGCTGTACATCCGGCATACGATGAGCTTTTTGATGCTTTCGCGCCGGCAGCGGTAAGAAAGAATCCAAAAGCGCGTACAGAATGGGCTACTGAGCAATTAAAATATGCAGCAAAGGCTTCGGCTAACTTAGGCTTGAATGCACATGCGACGTTCTCTGGGGCTTTGTTATGGCATATGGTTTACCCTTGGCCGCAACGCCCTGCCGGCGTAGTAGAAACAGGTTTCCAGGAACTTGCCAAGCGCTGGTTACCGATCTTAAATGAATTCGACAAACATGGGGTGGATCTATGCTATGAAATACATCCCGGCGAGGATTTGCATGATGGGGTTAGCTATGAGCGCTTCCTGGAAGCGACGAATATGCATGAACGCGCTTGTTTATTGTATGACCCATCGCACCTATTGCTTCAGGGCATGGATTATTTAAGCTATATCGATCATTATCATGATCGCATCAAGATGTTCCATGTGAAAGATGCAGAGTTTAACCCGAATGGAAAGCAGGGAGTTTATGGTGGATACAGCGGCTGGGTTGAACGTGCGGGAAGATTCCGTTCGCTTGGCGACGGGCAGGTGGACTTCAAGAGCATTTTCAGCAAGTTAGCGGCTTATGATTACGAAGGTTGGGCAGTGCTGGAATGGGAATGTGCGTTGAAGAACAGTGTGGATGGTGCTATTGAAGGTGCTGAATTCATTAAAAATCATATTATCAAGGTGACCGATAAGGCTTTCGATGATTTCGCTGCAACAGGTACCGATGAAGCATTCAACAAAAAGATATTAGGATTGGGAGGATAGTTTTATGATGAAAACTTTGATTAGCTACATCGTAGGCGCCGTTCTAGTAATGTCTTTCTCACCTCATTGTTTTGCACAGAAAACTGTGCCAAAACCTGTAAAGGTGATATTTGATACCGATATGGGGCCAGACTATGATGATGTTGGCGCAATTGCCGTCTTGCATGCGCTCGCCGATCGTGGAGAGCTCGATATTCTGGCAACTGTAGCAAGTGATGCACATCCGGATATCGCACCGACTATCGAAGTTTTTAATAGGTATTTCAATAAACCTCACATTCCCATTGGACAAGCAAATAAGCAGCTTGCACCAAACTTTACAGCAAAGACAAATTGGAATGATGCATTAATTCAGAAATTTGCTCCTGAGGTCAAAAATAAGACCTTTAAACCTGCGGCCGAGGTGTACCGCGAAGTATTGGCCAAGCAACCTGATAACTCCGTAACGATTATTACGGTAGGTTTTATGACTAATCTGGCAGAACTGCTTAAGTCTCCGGCGGATCAGTATTCCAAATTAAGCGGCATGGACTTAGTTAAAAAGAAGGTGAAGAATTGGGTCAGTATGGCCGGGGGGTTTCCGCAAGGACGAGAGTTCAACGTTTTTAAAGATGCTTCTTCTTCATTCTATGTCTTCAATCATTTTCCAAGACCTATCCTCTTTACAGGTGTTGAGCTGGGAAATAAAATCAAAACCGGTGCTATGATTGCTGCAAAGAACGATCAAAGCAGTCCTGTTTCAATGGGCTATCAACTCAATCTGCCACATTATTTGGATAAACCCGAAAAGGCAAGGAGTTCATGGGACCAAACGGCGGTTTTGTTGGCAGCGAGAAACCCTGCAGACTATTTCTATTTAAGTGGCAATGGAACGTTTAAGGTTGAAGAAGATGGTTACAATACCTGGATTCCCGACGAAAAGGGGTTGCATCGCTTTATTTTCCACAAGTATCCATATGAGAAGTTGGAAGAAGTAATCGATGAGCTGATGATGCATCAGCCGAAGAGGTAAAGAGGCGTTAAAAAAAAGAGGCTGTCTAAAA
>NZ_DKLH01000023.1:76533-80520 GCF_002455685.1 Sphingobacterium sp. UBA6645 | reverse complement strand
CAATAACTTTCAGAAAAAAAGCAGCGGAGTCTTGTTCGGACTCCACTGCTTTCTTTTTTTATTTGGGGTGCTATTTTATTGAGATATCTGCACCCATAACTGTTTTATTATTTCTTGAAAGGTTATTCTGGTCGATAATTAAATAATCGGGTTTTATGGCTGGTAAATTAATTCCGAGTATCTGTAGTTGCAATGCTGTCATACCATCGGTAGTCGCAGGCGAGGAACCTTTTAAAGGGATTGTCTCACCGTAGCCGCCATTTTTTCCGAACGTACTGAAAGCTGTTGTTGGATCGAAGGCCTTTGTGCTAACTTTTCCTTCATAATCGTATACCTGAGTCGACAATATAGAAGATTTAATACTATATGATGCAAATGCTTGTCCTCCAAGCTCTAAACTACCTGTGCTTATATTTCCAGAAATGATGGAATTATATATGAACAAACTATTGTTACCAGCGGAAGCATTTTGAACGGCAAAACCACCAACTGCAGCGCTATTCATTCCTCCTTGATTTCCTGATACTGTCGAATTGATTAGGTTCATCTGTGTATCACCATACAATGCAATACCGCCTCCAAACCCGTTTCCACCTGCTTTGTTCCCATAGATTGTTGAATTGATGACATAAAACAACGATTTTTCACGTGCATAAATACCGCCCCCAACAGCGTTGGAGCCTAAAGCACCAGCAACATTGTTTGCTATGGTGACGTTGTAAAGAATATTCACGCTTTCGACTGAAGAGTTGAGGCTATACAATCCTGCTCCAACTCCCCCTGTCCTATTTCCAAGAATCTCTGAATCAATCAGCTGTAATTTCGAACCGTCATTCCAAATACCCCCGCCGTTAGAAGCCGCAATTGTAGAGTAGTTATTTGTAATACTCACGTTCTTCATAAGAACGTCGGCCGCAGCTGTGATATAGATTCCTGGATTGTGATTAAATGAACTATTATCGGTAACTTTCATATTCTTCATCTCGACGACAGACCCTGCAATTAGGATACCTGCTCCGTGCTGACGACTTATATTTATACCATTTACTGCTACTGAGCCCGTACCACCAGCTTTCCCTTTAGTAATCGTAAATCCGTCTAATTCTACTTTATGACCGTTACTTTTTGGAGCTACAATTGTTAGTACATGGGTCGCGCGGTCGTCGCCGTTCAATTCAGTTTTGTTGTTGGCATTAGCAGCTGCACCAGTAGTAGCCTGAGCAGGATAACCACCAATTAGTTTCACATTCTGTGCGATTTCGAAGGTGATATCCCCCGCTTGTGAGCCACCCGATAAATTAACCACAGGTTTATAAACACCTGCTGCTACATGAATAACATCACCATTCTGCGCATCTTTTAGGGCCATATCTAGAGTGGTAGCTTTCTCCCATGACAAACCATCAGAATTTGAACTTGCACTTGATTTCACGTAAAAATGCTTTACTTCAGTCGATACCTCTCCAGCCTTTTGAACAATCGTTAAGCTAGTTTTTACGTCATCAGTGATATAAGCTTCAACCATGCCAGTACGTTCGCTGAGTTCTCGGTTTCTTGCCACTATTATTTGAACTGTACCGGATTCCAAACTGTTCGCTTTAATAAAACTAATCCAACTGCTTGCCGTTTTTAATCTAAATGGTAGATTCGACTGGACTGCTATTTCGATTGTATCGAGTTGACTTGAAACCTCTAAATTGTTCTTTTCGAAAGAAATAGTCCCATTTTCTGGGGCAAAACTCTTAAGATCAAGCTTTTGACAAGAGGTCAAGCAAATTAGTAACACGACTAACAACTGCGTTAATTTATAGACTTTCATTGACTTATTTTTTGATAATTAATATACCATTGGCGACAGCGCGCTCCATTCCACCGTTATCCGATGGCCAATTTCTAATTTCAAATCTATCATCCGTAAAGTTTGGAGTGTTACGGACGAAAAATGTGCTTGAGCCACCGCCATCCAAGTTTATGGCGTCGTAAGCACCCATGGCCTTTAAACATTTACCAAGTTCATCATAAGCCATTCCGTTTGAATAATGAAAGCGACGTCCGTCAACAACCAAAATATAAACTTTGCTGCCATCTTGAGAAACACCAATAGCAGTACGAGGCTCTAATGTTGCGTTTGTCTGTGTAGATAGTATCCCATTATTGATAAGAGTTACTCTTCCCCCAACAGCTTCCTGAATTTCTCCTTTCACATTCTCATAGTCGTCTTGATCACCGACAAAGGCCTTGCCGTTTTTAAGGATAGCAAAAAACGTATTAATTCCATCCGTGACGCTAGTTTTAATTGCTATTCCCTCCTTATATAGAATTCCCTGAGGCGTCCCATTCGAAGTATTAAAGAAATCAGCGTTGATCCCAGCCCAAACTTCGTGTCCTTCAGAATCTTCAAAAGTTGCCTGCTTTGTCATTTGTTGCATGCCGTACTGCGGAGAGTTGTTCGGCGTAGATACCTCCATTCCAATATTTGGCTTAGTCAAGTCTACTTCAAATGTGAATATTGTTTTTGCTAGGCCGGTATGCGATATATAGGATATCTCAGATGCTGTAATTCCTTCTTGAACCGTGTAAGACGTATCCTTCTTAATATGTACAAAAAGATTTGTTCCGCTAACTAACTTCTTCGCAACATCCGTCGTAGGATTCAAGCTGAACTGATCCTCGACCTTGATAAATTCGTCTTTATTGCTGCATGCACCTAATAAGGGTACAATAAGTAGCGATAAATATATTGATTTTAACTTATTCATGATTTGATAATTAGTATCCAGGATTTGGTGCTAAATTAGTGTTTCTTTGTAATTCGCTTCCCGGTATTGGTAGTAAAGTTTGATAGTTTAAGATGCCCAGAGTGCTTACAGCTTTACCTGTCCGCACCAGATCGTAGAAACGAAAGTTCTCCCCTAGCAGTTCCATTTGCCGTTCTTTCAATACAGCATCTAAAAAATCTGCTTCTGATGATGGGTTAATGCTTGGCAGCCCTCTGTAGTTTCTAAGTTGGTTTAGACGAGTTAATCCATTTTGAAGCCCCTGTGCTTCTGCAGAAATCAAATACATCTCTGCAATTCTCGAAATAATGACTGGATCACGACCAGTTTGTCCACTTGGATATTTGTTGACACATTCAGTACCCGCTATATTTATTATTGTCATTGCACGACGTTTATCTGAAGGGGCAAATAAATTCACCGTTTTTTCGGTGATTCGATAATTACCTTGTCCTTTGTTAGGATGGGCGTATGAATAAAACAAATCAGAAATATTAATGGAAGACTCTTCCGAGAGATTCTCAAAGGCGAAGATAATTTCATTATTCGCTTGCTTTCGGAATATCTTCTCAAAACTATCCAAAGCGTACTTTCCAGAGGTTATTAATTTCTCAGCAGCTTGTGCAGCCTCTGCCTTTTTGCCCTGCGCCAAATATACACGGGCTTGCAATGCGGTAATAGCATCTGCAGAAACATAATAATACGAGTCGGCAACGCTGAGTAGATTTGAAGATTCTTTCAAATTTTGCTCTATAAACGCCCAAACATCAGCCTGTGCAGTACGAAACGGCTTGTCAAGCGTATTTTCATATAGTAGAGGTACATCTCCCCAACGCGTTACTAGATTGTAATAATTTAATGCTCGGAAGTAATATGCTTCGCCCAAAGTTTTATTCCTTACGGCGCTTGCTTCTTGCTTATTACAAATGTCAATAACATTATTCACTTGATAAAGCGAACTGTAATATCCGTTCCAGCCACGTGAGATTACAGAGTTTAACGGCGATAAAGTGCTAGTAATTAAGTTTAAAGGTGACGCGTTTGCCCCGGTTTGCAGGTCGCCACCTAACAAATCAAAAAGAATAAAATTATGTACACCGGGATCATTCTGCATGTTGTTATACATACCAATACGCAGCGCCGGTATATCACTTTCTTTCACAGCATCAGGCGACATCGCCGAATGTGAATATAAATCAAGCTGATTTCC
>NZ_DKLH01000023.1:66681-76431 GCF_002455685.1 Sphingobacterium sp. UBA6645 | reverse complement strand
TTCCACAAGAGCTTGCAAACATCAACAGCGTCGAAAGGGCTATATATTTAAATTTTAAAGATTTCATAAACTTATAAATTAACATTTAAACCAAAACTGAATGTTCGAGGTTGGGGCACGCCGAATAAATCAACGCCATAATATCTTGGATCCAAATTATTATTGACCTCTGGGTCCCATCCTGAATAGCGAGTAAGTAAAAATAGATTGTCTGCAGTAGCAAAAACGCGTAGACCTTTTAACTTCATCTGTTCCACAAGTGATTTATCAAAATTGTAACCTAAGGTCAGAGCACGAAGCCTTATAAAAGATCCATCCTCCAAAAAGCGAGTTGAATTTTTTGTGTTGTGGCCTAGCCCAATTAACGCTCTGGGATATACATTTGTAGTTCCAGGCCCAGTCCAAGCATTCTCAACATAGGTTAGATCTTTAGCATAATTGGATCCTAGGTTGGCCATACCAGTTGATTTCCATTGCGCATAAATATCTGTACCGTACATGAAGGTAAACATCATATCCAATTGGAAACCTTTATAGGAGAAACTGTTATTCCATCCACCGGTTAATTTAGGGTTAGAATCTCCTGTTACTATTCTATCGTTGTCATTGATGATATTATTGCCATCCATATCTCTCCAACGAACATCACCGGCTCGAACTCCTAAATCAAATTGTTCTTGCGGAACTTCTCCGTCGTATTGGTAGAGTCCATCCCAGTCAAAGATGTAATATGCACCAATACTCTTTCCCACTTGAAGAGCGCGGTTATCACCAATTGCAATTGGTAGTTCGTCATCTAAAAGGGATAAGATTTTATTTTTGTTATGCGCGATATTGAAATCCGATTTCCACACGACCTGTCCGATCGGTACATTCGTATTGATGCTCAATTCTAAACCTTTGTTCTCCATTGTACCGATATTACTTACAATGCTTGTTACACCGGTGGTCGCATGAATCGGCCTACTATATAATAAGTCGAAGGTCTTCTTGTAATAGGCATCAAAAGATATATTTAACCTTCTCTTAAAGAACGAAATGTCAAAACCTGCATCATACTGATTCGCTCGTTCCCATCTTAAATCCTTGTTTCCGAACGATGATACCGATATTCCACTTATATTTCCATAGTTCTGTCCTCCAGACATTAATGCTTGATACGCATATTGTCCAATTCCTTCTTGGTTACCTGTAATACCGTAACTTGCGCGAATCTTCAGATCGTTGGTATTATCACCCATAAACTCCTCGCGTGAGACATTCCAACCAAAGGAAATGGACGGAAAGTATCCCCAACGATTATCACGGTGAAATTTAGAAGAACCGTCAGCGCGAAACGTCGCAGTCATTAGATATTTATCTTGGAAGGAAAAAGTACCGCGTCCGAAATAAGATTCTAAAGCATATTCTCCAATTGACCCACTGGCATCAAAGATCTCAGACGCAACAGAAATTACCTGCATTGACGGAGTTGGAAAACCGCGACCATCGATCATCGATGATCTCGACATTTGTTTTTGGAACGAATGCCCTAACATGGCGGAAACTGTTAAATCACCGAAGCTATTATTATAGTTTAATACATTATCAAATACTAAGTTTTGGATTAAACGATTATAATCGATAATTCTACCGACTCCTGTACCATAGGGATGTTTATCATTATAGTAGGTATAATCGTAGGTATATCCAATATCCGCTGAGAATGATGTCCGGAAAGAGAAATGGTCAAGAAAGCTGGCTTGCCCATAATAAGTTCCTAAATAACGATAATTATCTACATAGGCATCCTGTTCATTTAAAATTTGTAAAGGATTATGCCGTGTTAATTCATCCGTACCTCCAACATAATAATCGCCATTGGGTTTAAACGGTCTATCAAATGGTCGCTGTTCAATTGCACGAGCAATAATTGTAGAACCTAAATTGGCACCCGGAACTTGATTATTCTTTATAAAATTCCCCATATTATTTGCTCCAATTTCCAACCAATCACTGAATTTATGACTGATTTTTGAGTTTAAGTTGTACTTACGAATCGCATTATTTTTGATCACACCTGATTGATCGGTTAAACCTAAACCGAAATAATAGTTTGTCTTCGTATTACCCCCAGAAAAAGATGCATCATAGTTCTGGAAATAACCTTTTTGTACAATTAACCCTAACCAATCTGTATCCGGTAGTCCCTCATAAGGATTTGAAATACGAATCTTATAATCCGACTGGCCGACAGCTAAACCAAATTGCTTATTGTAGTTATCCACTCCCGCATTATAGCTATTTACGTACTGTTGCGAGCTTGTCAATTTAATTTTATTTCGATTCGCAAATTCGCTGAAACCAGTCGTTATGTTCACGCGTACGTCGTTTCTTCCAGCCTTTCCTGACTTCGTGGTGATGAGGACAACCCCATTAGATGCTCTGGAGCCATAAATTGCTGCAGAAGCAGCATCCTTAAGTATTTCGATAGATTCGATATCTGCATGATTAAATGCCGCCAATGGGCTATAGTTCTCGCCAAATGAGAATAACGACATATCTGAAGTATTGATCGGTACTCCGTCAACGACGTAAAGTGGATTATTTCCGGCACTGATGGAGGACGTTCCGCGAATGGAAATGCGTTCACCCGAAGCCAAGTTTCCCGACCCCATGGAAACATTGACCCCTGCAATTCTCCCTTCCAATAAGCGTGTGGGGCTTGCCACTTGACGCATGTTGGAGTCATCAACCTTTAAACTCCCAACAGCGCTAGTCACCAACGCTTTCTTTTGAACACCATAACCAACAACAATTGTTTCATCCAGTATATTTTGGCGTGCATTTAAAATGATGCGTGGAGCCTCTTGCTGCTTCAGGATTACAGTTTTGGTTTCATAGCCCGTGTAGCTAATTCGTACAGAAACGGTCTCCGCTGAAATCGCTAGATTGAAATAACCCTTAGCACCTGTCATCACCGTTTTAGAGCCATCTGCCAATTGCACTGTTGCCCCGCCTAGTGCTTCACCCGTCTCGTTAACCACAAATCCTGAAACAAATTCCTGGATATGAGTTAATGAGCTCCTTGTCTGACTATCTTTTGTTTTCTCTCGAACGACGATGACTCCCTTATCATAGTCATACCCAAAAGGTTGATTTTGGAAAATTAGCGGCAAGAGCTCTCTAAGTTCCATGGAATTAGCTTTTAGCGTAATTGACTTCGCAATTGGAGTAAATTTGCCGTCGAACAAATAAGAAACGTTACTCTGTTCTTTGATTTGCTTAAAGACATCGACGAGTCTTTCATTCCGAACATCAATACTGATCTTTTGAACCGATTCCGCTCGAGCAGGAGCCTGAGAACAAAGAAAACCCATTCCGGCATAAAGCAAGAAATTGAGGTTTTTGGTTTTAAAAAAATTCATGAATTTGATCTAGTTGAATAATATCTATTTATGTTGATTTTTCTTTTCTACTACTTTTAGTTTACTATTTACGACTGAAATGGTTACACCTGAAGTGGTTTCTATTAGTGCTAACACATCTTTCAAAAGGAGATTACGCGGAATTAATCCATTTATTCTGTTGTTGGGTATTGATGTTTCGTCTACTTCTATACTATACCATCGACCAAGCATCCGTAAGACCTCAGTCATCGGATAATTATCAAAATAGAAATCGCCAGACCGCCATGCCGCATAGTCGCCTGCCTGATCAACTTTCTCGTAACGAATACTCGCACCAATTTTAGCTTGGTATCCGGGCGTCATGATCAGTTTCTCATGTTTCAATGAACGCGCCTCCACGGAACCCTCGATTAATGTTACTAAATCTGACTCTTGCCCTGCATATGCGTTAATGTTGAATTTGGTGCCTAAGACTTTGGTAGTTTGATGCGCAGACTTTACATAGAAAGGTGCGGAGGAATTGTGTTTAATCTCGAAATAGCCCTCCCCGCTTAAGAATACTTCTCTCTTGTGTTCGTCAAATCTCGAAGGAAAACGAATCGTACTAGCCGCATTCAACCATACTAAACTACTGTCTGGGAGAATCAACTGATAAAAAGCTCCTTTTGGGGTTTGAATTTCATGCATCACAATGGTTTCCCCCTCTTCGCTCACGTCTTCATAGAGGCCCTCGGCTTGCAACTTCGTTAAATCGACAGCAGAACTTAACGAATAGGACTTGCCAGAAGTAGTAATAAGATTTGCAGTAAAATTGCCCGGTTCACTTAATAATAGATCCTCATCGGAGGACATATTCAATTTGGCGAAATATAGGCCAGTGATCAGTAATGGTATGATTAGGATTGCCGCCCATTTTAAGTAACTAGTTTTCGAAATCACAGTATGCTGCTTCGTTTGTATGCTGGATTGAATTCGCTCAAACATCCGTGTTTCTAGATTATCCTTTTCTTCACTGGAAAACTTATCAAACTCGAACTCATCAGATTTTAAAGAATCATATAGTTGATTCACTATTTCGTTTTCTGTAGAACTAGTCCGCCCTTTTAAATATTTATTTATTATTTTTCTCAATTCATTCTTCATATTAGTCTGAGCCGCAAATGCATAAATTGATAATCCCCCATTGCCCTCTATACCAATGACAGATAAGAGCGTAGAAAGCCCAGCGAGAAAGTGAAAAAAAACAAAATAAATTAGAGAATAAGGGGAAAAGGAGTAGTGTTTTCTTGTATTAAATAAAAACAGCCGTTGAGACTGCCAAGAAAAGTTTCAATATGTTTCGAAGCGTTACTATTGCTCTACCTAAATGATTTCTTACGGTTTTTACGGATAAACCTAGTTCCTGTGCTATCTCTACCGTTGATCGATTTTCTTCATAACGTAACTTAAAAATCGAGCGCTGTTTTGGTGGCAGATGTTTAAGCTTCGTATTAAATATCGCTCCAGCCTCTTTAAATTGGAGCTGATAGGCCGGAGAGATATCCGTTGACATTTCAAGTTCATGTTCAGCAAGCAAAGCGGGACGCTTTTTTAGGATGTAATTCAGCGTTTTATGCTTGCAAAGGCGGTAGAGAAAGGCGGGAATATTTTGGATATCTTGCTTTCCACGCTGTTCCCATAATGTGATGAAGACATCTTGTGTGATATTTTCGGCATCTTCCTTATTTTTTAATCGAGAGTAGGCATCAGAAAATACCTTAGACCAACATGCGCTGTAGATCTTTTTAAAAGCATCTTCGTCCCCCTGGTTGAACGCATGGAGAAGACCATTGATAGATGAATCAAGTCGCGTCACAATATAATTTTTTAAATCGGAAGCTAAATTGGCTTGTTTTTATTTATAAGTAGTTAGATAAATATTAATAAATTATTAAGCATTTCAAAATGAAATGATGAAAATTTGTGCGAATTAGGAGATTCGAAAAAATAAAAGGATCATAATTCTAGTTAATGACGAAGAAATTTACCGCCTAATCTAAAAGTTCACTTAATTAAACCATACCAATATTCGCCGCCATAAGTGATGGTTTATTGTAAATGCACCTAATCCCGGTAAGACCTCATGGAGTCCGTTGAACTTCTTAGTGACTGCCTTATCCAATCTACCTCCTTACCCTCTCAACACAGCATCCGTCAAATGCGATCCAACGTCCCAACTCCACCCTACCGCAAAAAAAAATGTGGCAGAAGATTTTCATCTTCGCCACATTTTAATAACATACTTACAAGTTTGTTATGCGATACGCACGTTTGTAGCGCTTAATCCTTTTGGAGTTTTTTCTACATCAAAAGTTACAGTATCATTTTCTCTGATATTGTCTCTAAGTCCTGTTGTGTGTACAAAGATATCTGCACTACCATCATTAGGTGTAATAAATCCGAATCCTTTGGTGTTGTTAAAGAATTTTACTTTTCCTTCTTGCATTGTTTTATGTATTTAATGAAATATTCTGTTTTGGCAAAAAGCCTTTTCGTTATAGCCCTTGGGCTACAAATAATCTTCTGTTAGCAAGCAATGATGTGTATTAAAAGAATCTGAAGGAATACAAATTCGAATAGTTTCTGCACCGTTGACTGGAGAACAAATAAGCAACTGAAATAGCGAAACTAAAATGGATGAGTAAACTGATCTGTTTCAGAGAAGCAAAGGCAGAGCCTGATTATCATATCAAAGATAGGATAATTAATTGTTAATAATTTTTTAAATTTCGTTAAATATAAAGAATATGCGATTCACTCCATTAAACGCATATTTTATATCTTGCAGCAAGCAAAATAACCGAATATGAACGTAACAATACGACAAGAAAGACCTAGCGACTACGATGCAATAAGAGAACTTGTGAGAAAATCATTTGAAAATGCTGAGTTTACAGATGGCGATGAGCATCATCTAGTCGATAGATTGCGAGCGTCGGATGCGTACATTCCGGAATTAGCATTGGTTGCTGAGAATGAGGAACAGTTGGTTGGATTTATCCTATGTACTAAAATTACGATTGAAAATGGAGAAAATCGCTATGAGTCTCTAGCATTGGCGCCAGTAGCGGTGGATCCTCGCTTTCAGAATTTGGGTATTGGAGGAAAGTTAATAAATGGCATGCATGAACTTGCAAAGAAATTAGGTTTTGGTTCGATTATATTGTTGGGACACGCAGAATACTACCCGCGTTTTGGGTACAGGCCAACTTATACGTTTGATATTCATTTACCCTTTGAGGTGCCAAAGGAAAATAGCATGGCTATTGAATTAAGTGATGGCGCATTGAAGGGAATACAAGGCACGGTACGCTATCCGGAAGCCTTCGGAATATAAAAAACTTTTATTTATCTTCGCGCTATGACGCTAGCAGAACTAAGAGCCGCATTATTGGGGAAGTCATTTACCGAACCCGTGCAGATCAATTCCTCTTCCACCGTATCGGAACCGGATAAATTTTTAGCAATTCAATTTGCTGATTGCGAGCGTTGGTCAAGGGAAATAGAGAAGTGCCCGGCTTATATTCGATTAGTACAGTTTTACGAGGCTACAAAGTAAAGAGATCGTTGCGGGAGCATCCTATCCCCTCACCATTTCCAACTCCTCATCAGAGAAGCGCAACACATCTGTTAATACCAACACGCCAGTATCTTCTTCATCGATTTCTTCGAGGTAATACCACAAATCGCCTTTTACCTTCACAGGACCGCCACGTTGCAATACGTGATACCCTTGTGCGATCAAGTCTTCAACTTCATTTCGTTTCATAACTTTAAAACGTATGGAATTTAAAATAGTTTTTGAGCTTACTGTAAATATAGAAAAACAGAAGCCAGATCGGGATCTGGCTCTGGAAAATTATTAATGCAATTGAGTTTTCTGACTTTAGTTACAGCGCACGGTTTTCCTTCCGTAGCCTCGCCCGATGATGACTGTCGCTCCGGCAACTGTTTGTGAAACTTCGACCGTATTGCTGCCTGTTTTGTTCCAGTCGACCTTATTGAAAGTCCTATCGCCCTTTAACCTAAGCGGGAATAGTGGCCCGTTGCTTACTTTGCTACCGAACATTTGTACTTCGCCCGTTTTACTGATGACGATTCTTATGATTGGATTTGCGTTTGTTCCTTTCAAAAGATAAATCATGTCGACCTGATCACCGTATTGTGAACCATCTTGAAATTCAATATTCGTGAATTGTCCCTCTGTCGTGCTAAAGGTTTCAAATTGTATTTGATCTGTGGCTGCGCTTCGGTAAATATATTTTCCATTCACTTTCATATTGAATGCATTGTCAAGTTCTCGGATATCAAATTGAAAGCCGTAATTAGCCTCCGGAGCTGTGAAGGTATTGGTGATCGTCTCTCCATTTTGATAATACCTACGTTCATCAGTTTTATAAATACCATATAGGGTCTGACTACCTGATCTCCAGCTTGTTTCGGGATAGTTCCAATCTAATGGTGCAGAAGTTGCCTCTTGAAGACATGAGCGAATCTTAATCTTCATGTTATAACGATGACCTGGGGTTATCTTAATGTTCGGAATACTGATATTAGTTTTTGTTTCTGAATCGATAACCATAGAAGCTATTGTTAGATTAGAAGAAATTGTGGTTGGACTAATGATAAAGGTAGGCTCGCTTGTTATCGTACGACCGCCAAATGCCGACAAAGGATAAACTATATTCGCCGAAGCATTTTCAGTCGGAAATTCTAAAGTGCCGTCTGCGAAATTCAACGTTCCATTCGCTTTTGTAGGATTAAATGCAGCGCCGCTAATCGATTCGATAACACCAGTCATCGTATCGTCCATTTCGAAACTTGTTGTTATCTGGCTAAACTGATGCTGAAGCACAGCATCTAAATTGTTCATTCCTAACTGTATTTCCATCGTTCTTTTGAAAAACATAAGATCCGCATTGATATTGCTGAGTTTAGCAGTACTTAAATTCGCTCTACCATCAATGTCCGGAATGGATTCAGTGCTATTGATTGAATATACAATGAATGTGTAAGTTGCTCCCGCCTGAACGGCGATCGAAGTGTTGGGTGGCGTAATACCGTATTGATAGTCTTGGCTAGTCACATAATTATTGGAGGCATCATAGACCACCATGCGATACATTGTGCCATAAGCCAATGCCCTTATGATACTTGCTCCTTCTGCCTTCGGAGCCCCTGTAGCATTAGCATTTGAATTGCTCGAGTTGATCGTCTTGCCCTGCTCGGTAACCGAGACTTCAAGCGTCATTCCTCCATCTAAATAAACGTTCGAACGTTGTATATTTTGAACGTTTTTTCGCGCAGAGCGATTTCCGGCAAAAGTTACCTTCTCTTCCGTGGGCTCGCCTACCGATAAGTTGACAAACACCGATGCGTTTGCTTTTGCTGTAGGTTCATCTTTTGATTTTTGACAGCCTCCGAGAACAGAGAAGCTGAACAGCGCAATAAACGCCAATATGTTATTTGTTTTTAACTTCATAATTCTAGTAAACATGTTTTTTTCTTTGTGTTCCTTGAGGATGTTAAAAGTTCCAATCGAATTCTTTGTTCTGATCTTCTTCCTGATGCCATTCCTCGCTGATCGTGTTCATCTCATCCTGAGGTCGCGTATTAGCTGATGTTGCAGCGATGCCCTCTTCCATCTGAATTTCATCCATCCAGACTGTTGGTTTTAAGTATTGTTTTTTCATTTTCTCCTGTTGATGTTTTACCCAAGTTTTTCCACCAGAATTTGCGGTCCGCAAAACCGATACGAAATGATTCAACAAAATTATTTAGTTAATATATTTTCTTATTAGTGATATTTAGTAAGGCGTTTCTTTTGGAAACATTTGTAGAATTGAGTCTACAAAGCTAACTAATATCAATAATTGACAATTTATGTATATTCAGGAAGCGTAATATTAACTTTTACGATACATCACGATTGTAAATGGTTGAATCGTAAATACATGCGAATTTTGACTAGTTCAAGAATTTAGTCGATATCTGGGAGAATGATGGATTGTGAAAAAAAAACCTAGTATTTAGTCGTTGATTATTAAGTCATTAACTAATATTTAGAAAGGATTCTTGGACTTCGGTAAGCGGTTTTGAGAGGGCAAATTAAAATTCTTCTTAAGATCGTTGATATGTGGGAATGGAGAGATTTGAAGTTAATATAGTGTGCTAGATTTCACACCCTAATTTACATATGCTTAAGTTAAGCTCTGAAAAATAAATATAAGAGTATTCTCATAACTCCTGAAAATTGACATTTAAAATGTGTTCACGCTTTTTTTAAAATTTCCGACTAGGCAATTTCTTTATTATATTTATA